>DATEOG010000208.1:0-17029 GCA_035274345.1 Gemmatimonadaceae bacterium | reverse complement strand
GTCGGTATCGAAGGGCAGGGGATCGACGAGCTGGTCGAGGCGCTGGACCGGCACTTCCAATATCTTGAGCGGAGCGGACAGCTGCAGCTCCGCCGGCGCGCGCGGCTGCGCGAGCGCGTGGTGGACGTCGTGGAAGCCAAGACGCGTCAGCGGCTGTGGTCGGACGAGGAGACGTCCGCCTGGCTCGAGGCACGGCTCCCGCAGTTGGAGTCGGGAGCGGCGACGCCGTTCGAGCTCGCCGACGCGCTGCTGGCGCGCAGCGCCGACCTGTTGAGCGGGAGGACGACATGACGTCGATGCGTGAGCTCACGGAGCACGACGCCGACCTGAAGGCCGAGCTGGAACGGCTCCGGGCGGAAGTGACGGCGTGGCGCCGCGCCTACGAGGCGGGCGGGAAGCGCGACATCGCCTTCACGAACTCGTCTCGTGAAGTCGAACCACTGTACACCAGGATAGACGTCGCCGATGCCGACGAGTCCCGCATCGGCGTGCCAGGCACGTACCCCTTCACGCGCGGCATCCACCCCACGGGCTATCGCGGCAAGCTGTGGACGAAGCGCCAGTTCGCCGGCTTCGGCAGCGCCAGCGACACGAACGAGCGGTTCAAGTTCCTGCTGGCGCATGGGCAGACCGGCCTCTCGACCGCGTTCGACTTCCCGACGCTGATGGGGTACGACTCCGACCATCCGCGGTCGGAGGGGGAGGTCGGCAAGACCGGCGTCGCGATCTCGAGCCTCGCCGACATGGAGGTGCTGTTCGACGGGATCCCGCTCGACCAGGTGTCGACGTCGATGACGATCAACGGGCCGGCGATCATCATCTGGGCGTTCTACATCGCGGCTGCCGAACGGCAGGGGGTCGACAGCACGAAGCTCCGCGGGACGATCCAGAACGACATCCTGAAGGAGTACATGGCGCAGCACGCGTGGTGCTTCCCGATCGAGCCCGCGCTGCGCCTCATCGTCGATTGCTTCGAGTGGGGTGCGCGGCACGCGCCGCTGTGGAACACGATCTCCATCTCCGGCTACCACATCCGCGAGGCCGGGGCAACCGCCGCACAGGAACTCGCCTTTACTCTCATGGACGGGTTCACGTACGTGGAGCGGGGCATCGCGCGCGGGCTCGACGTCGACGATTTCGCGCCGCGCCTCTCGTTCTTCTGGGACATCCACAACGACTTCTTCGAGGAGATCGCCAAGCTGCGCGCCGCGCGCCGGATATGGGCGCGCCACATGAAGGAGCGATACGGCGCGAAGCAGCAGCGCTCGTTGCTGATGCGCTTCCACTCGCAGACGGCGGGTGTCACGCTCACCGCGCAGCAGCCGATGAACAACGTCGTGCGGGTCGCCTATCAGGCGCTCGCCGCGGTGCTGGGCGGGACGCAGTCGCTGCACACCAACTCGATGGATGAGACGCTCGCGCTGCCGACCGAGGAGGCGGTGCAGGTGGCGCTCCGGACGCAGCAGGTCCTCGCCTACGAAACGGGCGTGCCGAATGTGCTCGATCCGCTCGGCGGCTCCTACTACGTCGAGGCCATGACCGATCAGCTCGAGGCCGAGGCGGAGGCGCTGTTCGCCGAGATCGACGGCATCGGCGGGGTCGTGCGCGGGCTCGAGGATGGGTGGTTTCAGCGGAAGATCGCGCAATCCGCCGCGCGTCAGCAGTGGGAGATCGAACAGCATCGCCGCGTGATCGTGGGGGTCAACGAGTTCGTGACGGATGAGGAGGCGCTCTCGATTCCGCTGCTGAGGATCGGCGAGCAGGTCGACCGCGAGCAACGCGAGCGTCTCGGTCGTGTCCGCGCCGAGCGCGACCAGCCGTCGTGCGACGAGCGGCTCGCGCGACTCCGTGAGGCCGCGCGCGGATCCGAGAACGTCTTCCCGCACATTCTCGACTGCGCGCGCGCGTACTGCACGCTCTTCGAGATTCGTCGTGCTCTCGAGGACGTGTTCGGCGCTTACCGCGAGCCCGTCTTCTTCTGAGTCCCGCGCGTCCGACCAGCGAGTGGTGGGAGTCGTACTTCGACGCCCACTATCTGCTCGAGTACGAGCCCATCTTCGACCTGGCGCGCGACCGGCGCGAGGTGGGCCGGTTGATCGAGATCCTCGCGCTCCCGACGGGCTCGCGCGTACTCGACGTGCCGTGCGGGCAGGGGCGTCATGCGCACCTGCTCGCCGAAACCGGATTTCGAGTGGATGGACTGGACTATTCGGCGCACCTGATTGCGAAGGCGAAGGAGCGCGGCACGGGGCCCACGCTGCGCTACACGCGCGGTGACATGCGCCGCCTTCCGGCTCGCTGGACCGCGCGATTCGACGCGGTCCTGAACCTCTTCACGTCGTTCGGCTTCTTCGCCGCACCGCAGGACGACGCGCAGGTGATCGCCGAGTTCGCGCGCGTGCTCAAGCCCGGCGGCATGCTGGTCTGGCATGGCGGCAGTCGCGACGGCGTGATGGCGCGCTTCCTCTCTCGCGACTGGTGGAAGTCGCACGACGGCACGATGATCGGCCACCGCCGGCGCTTCGATCCGCTCTCGGGTCTGCTCACGATCGACACCGAGTGGGAGGGGCCGTCCGGCCGCGGGACGCGCCAGCACCGGATCCGACTCTACACCGCGACGCACCTGGCCGAGCTCTGCCTCGACGCGGGGCTCGTCGTCGAAGAGGCGTACGATGGGTGGCACGACCGTCCGCTGCGGCGCCGGTCCAGCGAGATGGTGCTCGTCGCGCGCAAACGTCAGTTGCCGCGCCGACGACGCGGCGGCTAGCTTTCCGCCCTGCCGAGCGCCGTCGTCGCGACGTCGACCGCGAGCGATCGCGCAGCAGTCCTCTCTCCGGCATTCATGCGTCCGATCCGTGTTCTGGTAGCCAAGCCCGGTCTCGACGGGCACGACCGCGGGGCGAAGGTCGTCGCCGCCGCGCTGCGCGACGCGGGGATGGAGGTGATCTACACCGGGCTGCACCAGACCCCCGAGATGATCGCGACGGCGGCGGTGCAGGAGGATGTCGACGTCGTCGGCCTCTCGATTCTCAGCGGCGCGCACATGACGCTCTTCCCGCGCGTGCTCGAGCTGCTGCGCGCCGAAGGACGCGGCGACATCCTCATCACCGGAGGCGGGATCATCCCGCGCGAGGACATGGAGGCGCTGCAGGCCATGGGCACGGGCAAATTGTTCGGCCCGGGGACGCGGACCTCCGATCTCGTCGACTACATCAAGGGGTGGTTCACCGAGCGCGCGGCGCAGGAAGCGTGAGCGTACCGTGAGCACGAGTCGACTACGGGCGCTCAGCACGGAGCTTCGCGCCCTCGAGGAGCGACTGCGCGAGGGCGGTGGGCCCGACAAGATCGACCGCCAGCACAAGCAGGGAAAGCTCACGGCGCGAGAGCGCGTCACGAAGCTGTGCGACGACGGATCGCGCTTCGTCGAGCTCGGCCTGCTCGTCGCCCACGACCGGTACGACGGCCAGGCGCCTGGCGCGGGCGTGGTGACGGGCGTCGGCACAGTCCACGGCCGCCCGGTCGTCGTGGTGGCCAACGACGCGACGGTGAAGGCGGGATCGTGGTGGCCGGAGACGATCACCAAGATGCTGCGCGCGCAGGAAGTTGCGATGCGCTGCCACATCCCGATCGTCTACCTCGTCGATTCCGCCGGCGTGAACCTGCCGTACCAGGGCGGCGTCTTTCCCGGTCAGTACGGCGCGAGCCGCCTGTTCTACTACAACTCGATCATGCGGCGGTACCTGCGTGTGCCGCAGCTGGCCGCGGTGATGGGGCCGTGCATCGCGGGAGGCGCGTATCTGCCCGCGCTCTCGGACCTGATCGTCATGGTCAAGGGAACGTCGTTCATGGGACTCGGCGGCCCCAACCTCGTGAAGGGCGCCACCGGTCAGACGATCGACGGCGAGACACTCGGCGGCGCGGTCACGCACACGGAGATCAGCGGCGTCGCGCACTATGCGGTGGACGACGACGACGCGTGTCTCATGCTGCTGCGCGACCTCGTGGCACAGCTCCCGCCTGAGCGGAACGGCACGGCACCGACCTCCGGCACGAACGCCAACGGCGAGCCCGACGCGCTGTACGATCTCCTCCCCGCGGACCACCGCATGTCGTACGACATGCATGCCATACTGCGCGCCATCATCGATGAAGGCGAGATCGTGGAGTTCCAGGAGCACCTCGCGCGCGAGATGATCTGCGGCGACGCGCGCATCGGCGGCATCGCAGTCGGCGTGATCGCGAACCAGCGTGGCCTGATCAAGACGCGTCCGGGAGAGAAGCCGCGCTTCGGGGGCATCGTCTACGCGGAGAGCGCCGAGAAGACGGCATTCTTCATCGACCGCTGCGACCGGCAGGGCATCCCATTGCTGTTCGTGCAGGACGTCTCCGGATTCATGGTCGGCCCCGAGGCCGAGCACGAGGGGATCATTCGCGCCGGCGCGCGGTTCGTCGAAGCGATGGCTACGGCCCGCGTGCCGAAGATCGTCCTCACGATCAACCACGCGTCGGGCGCGGGCTACTACGCGATGGCGGCTCAAGGCTTCGATCCCGATTTCATCTTTTCCTGGCCGACGGGACGCATGGCGGTCATGGAGGGGGAGAGCGCCGTTCAGGCCGTGCACGGTCCGACGATCGAGTAGGCGAAGCAGCGCGGCACTCCGCTCGACGAAGACACCGCGCAATCGATCGAGGAGATGCGCGAGGAGTACGAGCGCCAGCTCGACGCGCGCTACGCCGCGGCGCGCGGCTTCGTCGACGCGATCGTCTATCCCGAGGACACGCGTGACGTCCTGACGCTTGCTCTGCGCGCCGCGCGATCGAACCCCGGCCCGCATCTGGGGCCATTCGTCCTTCCACCGATCCCCGACGCATGAGCAGCGCCGCAGGACAGAACCGCATCGTTCGCGTCGCAGCGGGCCAGGGCTTCTGGGGCGACTGGCTGGACGCGCCGCGCCGCCAGGTCGAGGGCGGGCCCGTCGACTACCTGATGCTCGACTATCTCGCCGAGGTCACGATGTCCATTCTGCAGAAGCAGAAGGAGCGTGATCCGGCGATGGGCTACGCGCGCGATTTCATCGGCGCGATGGAGTCCGTGCTGCCGGCGGTGGTGGAGCGTGGCGTGCGCGTCATCGCCAACGCGGGCGGTGTGAACCCCGTCGCGTGTGCGCAGGCCGTGCTGGAGGTCGCACGCCAGCGCGGCGCGGCCGGCAAGCTTCACGTCGGCGTCGTCACGGGCGACGATCTCCTCCCGCGCCTCGACGAGCTGATCGCCGGCGGGCATGCGCTCGCCAACATGGAGACGGGGGAGCCGCTGGACGTGGTGCGCGATCGCGTGCTGTCCGCCAATGCCTACATCGGCTCCGTGCCGATCGTCGAGGCCCTCGCGCGCGGCGCGAATGTCGTGGTCACGGGACGTTCGACCGACACCGCACTCACGATGGCGCCGCTGCGCCACGAGTTCGGGTGGGCCCCCGACGATTGGGATCGGCTCGCCGCCGGCATCATCGCCGGACACATCATTGAATGCGGCGCGCAATGCTCCGGCGGCAACTGCCTCTACGATTGGCGCAACATTCCCGACCTCGCCAACGTCGGCTATCCCATCGTCGAAGCGCGCGCCGACGGATCGTTCGTCGTGACGAAGCATCCGGGCACGGGAGGTCGGATCAACGTGCCGTCGGTGACCGAGCAGCTCGTGTACGAGATGGGCGACCCTCACAGCTACATCACGCCGGACGTCGTCGCCGACTTCACGTCGATCAAGCTCGCTCCTGACGGTGACGACCGCGTGCGCGTGTTCGGCATCGCCGGTCGTCCCGCCACGGACAAGCTGAAGGTGTCCATCGCCTATCGCGCCGGCTTCAAGGCGGTGGGCTCACTCGTGTACGCATGGCCGGATGCGCTCGAGAAGGCCACGCTGGCCGACCGGGTGCTGCGCGAGCGGCTCGATGCCATGGGGCTGCGCTTCGACCAGCTGCTCACGGAGTTCGTCGGCGTCTCGGCCGCGCATGGACCGCTGTCCGTGTCGACAGGGGAGGCACCGGAAGTGCAGTGGCGGGTCGGCGTGCGATCCTCCGATCGAAAGGCGGTCGAACGATTCACCCGCGAGATCGCGCCTCTGGTGCTGAACGGACCTCCCACCGTCACGGGCTTCGCGGGCGGCCGGCCCAAGGTCGAGGAGATTGTCGCCTACTGGCCCGCACTGGTCGACAAGAGCGTGGTCCAGACCAAGGTGGAGATCGTCGCATGAAGGTGCGCCTCGTCGACATCGCGCACGCACGCTCGGGCGACAAGGGTGATACCGCCAACGTCGGGGTCATCGCACTGCGTCCCGAGTGGTTTCCCATCATCGCCGAGTCGCTCACCGTCGAGCGCGTCGCCGCGCATTTCGCCGGCGTCGTCGATGGTGGCGTGGAGCGTTTCGAGCTGCCGAACCTCAACGCGCTGAACTTCCTGCTTCATGGCGCGCTGGACGGCGGCGGGACGCTCTCGCTCAAGACCGACGCGCAGGGTAAGGTCTTCTCGACCGCGATGCTGCGGATGGTGCTCGAGGTCGACGACGCGCGCGCTCGCGCGCTGGCACTCCCCGCGGCGCCCACGTGACTCGCATCCGGCTGCTTCGCGACGGCGCAGTCGGGCGCATCGTGCTGGCGCGTCCCGAGAAGAAGAATGCGCTCGACCGTCAGGCCGCCGACGAGCTGTTCGCCGCGCTCGCGCAGTTCGAGGGCGACGCCACCATCCGCGCGATTCATCTCTCGGCGGAAGGCGACGACTTCTGCGCCGGCGCCGATCTCGAAGCGCTGGAGCGCACGCTCGACTCGGGGACGGAGGTCCATCGCCAGGATGCCGAAGCGCTCGGCCGCGTCTTCCTCGCGATCCGCGCGCTCATGAAGCCGGTCGTCTGCTCCGTTCGGGGCCGCGCGCTCGCAGGGGGCGTCGGACTCGCCACCGCCTGCGACGTCGTGCTCGCGCACGAGGGCGCCGAGTTCGGCTATCCGGAAGTGCGGGTTGGATTCGTTCCCGCAATGGTCATGACCATGCTACGACGAGCGGTCGGCGAGAAGCACGCCGCCGACCTGGTGCTCACCGGCCGGATCGTCAACGCCGAGGAGGCGGAGCGCATCGGCCTCGTGAGTCGCGTCGTCCCGGCCGCGACCTACGACGACGAGGTCGATGCGACGCTGCAGCAGATCAGCCGCTCGCCGACGACCGCGCTCGCGCTGACGAAGTGGTTGTTCTACAAGCTCGACTCGCTCTCGTTCGAGGACGGCGTCGCCGCCGGCGTCGTGACGAACGTCGAAGCGCGGTCCACGGACGACTTCAAGAAGGGAGTGCGACGCTTCACCGAGCGGAGGAGTCGGCCGGAATGATGCGACTGCTCATCGCCCGCCTCGTGCTGATCGGGATCGGCATGCTCGTGTGGGGGTATGGCAACGCCACCTCCCAGCCGCGGCTCATGTACGCGGGCATGGGGATCCTTCTGGTCGCGCTGCTGCTGCGATTTGGGAAGCGCTGGTTCGACCGCCCACCCCGCTGAACGCGACGTCGGCCGCCGAGCCTGTCAGACCACTGCAGTTCGGGGCCGTAAAGCATTATATTTCAACAGTTATGACGCGCCTCGCCATCCCCGAGCTCCTCGCGCCGGCCGGTTCGCTCGACGCCGTGCGGGCCGCGCTGGCGAACGGCGCTGACGCCGTCTATCTGGGCGCCGAGCGTTTCAACGCCCGCGACGAAGGGGCCCAGCTCACGCTCGAGGAGGTCGCCGAAGCCTGCCGTCTCGCGCACGAGCGGGGGCGTCGCATCTACCTCACACTCAACATCCTCACGAAGCCGGCCGAGCTCGCCGATGCGCTCCTGTTCCTCGGAGAGGCGATCGATCGCGGGGTCGATGCGGCCATCGTGCAGGACATCGGGCTGGTCCGGCTGATCCAGCAGATCTATCCCGGTTTCGAGGTTCACGGCTCGACGCAGATGACGGTGCACGACGAGAGCGGCGCGCGCGTCATGGCGGAGCTCGGGATCGATCGCGTCGTGCTCGCGCGCGAGAACACGCTCGACGACATCCGCGCCATTCACGCCGCCGTCCCGGATCTCGGCCTCGAGAGCTTCGTGCACGGTGCGCTCTGCATCTCGTACAGCGGCCAGTGCTACATGTCGGGGATGATCTCCGAGCGGAGCGCGAACCGCGGCTCGTGCGCGCAGTCGTGCCGGAAGGACTACGTGCTCACCGACCTCTCGTCCGGCGCGGAGCTCGACCGCGGCTACCTCATCTCGGCGAAGGATCTCGCCGCGACCGATCACCTCGCGGACATCGCCGACGCCGGCATCGGGTGCCTCAAGGTCGAGGGGCGGAAGAAGCGCCCCGAGTACGTGGCGACCGTCACGAACGGCTATCGCACCTTCCTCGACCGGCTCGCCGCGGGCGATCGCACGGCGCCGTCGCCGACGGACGTCGAGCCGCTCGTGCAGATCTATAGCCGCGGCTTCACGGGCGGCATGTACGGTGGGCGCGAGGGTCGCGGCTACATCACGCGAGAGCATCCCGACAATCGTGGCCGCGAGCTGGGAACGGTCGTCGGCCGACAGGGGCGCGAGCTCATCGTCGAGTTGACCGCGCCGCTGTACGTCGGCGACGGCGTCGGCTTCGAGTCGCCCTCGGAGCGCGGCGGAGCAACCGTCGGCTTCACGGTGGCCGAAGTGCGCACGCTCTCGTCGGGCGCTACGATCCGGCAGGCCCTCGTCATCCCACCACGATTGTCCATCGGTGACGGATGGCGCGTCGTGCGGTCATCGGAAGCCGCGCTGCTCGAGCGTGCACGCGCGAGCTACGCGAGCCTTCCCGCCGAGCTTCGCCAGCGGAAGACGCGCCTCGACATCCGCGTGTTCGGTTCGGCGGGAGGTCAGCTCAAGGCGGTGTTCGTCGCGGACGGCGAGACGGTGACGGTGCGCTCCGAGCTCAATCTCGCGCCCGCATCCAAGCGCGCGCTCGACGAGCGGTCGCTGCGCGAGCACCTCGGTCGTCTGGGCGAAACGCCATTTGCGCTGACGACGCTCGAGCTCGCGGGACTCGCGCCCGGAATGTTCCTGCCGATAAGCGAGATCAATCATCTGCGCCAGCAGGCGGTCGACGAGCTGCTGCAGCGTCGTGATTGGGCGCGCGAGGCAAAGCTGGCCGAACGACGCGCCCGCATCGAACAGGCGATGCCGCTGTCCCCGTCGCCTGCTGTCATCCCGAGCGAGCGAAGCGAGTCGAGGGATCTGCACCCCGCTGTCATCCCGAGCGAGCGAAGCGAGTCGAGGGATCTGCACCTTCCGTTCGATCTCGTCGCGTCGGTGTTCACCCTCGAGGACGCGCGCATCGCCGCCTCGGCAGGCGCGACGACCGTCGTGCTCGACGTCTTTCTTCGCCATCCGACGCCGCCGGTCACGCGGGTGCGTGCTCTCGCCGACGAGCTGTCCGCGCAGGGCGTGACGTTGCGCCTGCGCACGCCGACGATCGTTCGGCCGCAGGAGCGCCGCACCGTGCAGAAGTGGCTCGACCTCGGACTGCCCCTGTTGAGCGGCCACGTTGGTCTCGTGGCGGAGCTGTCGCGGGCCGGCCGAGACGTCATCGCGGACTACGCCGTCAACTGCTTCAACCAGCACACCGCAGCGGAATTGTTCCGGCTGGGTGCGCGCCGCATCGCGCTCTCGGTGGAGCTTACCACTGACGAGCTGCTCGCCGTCGCGGTCCCGTGGGAAGGCGACGGCTTCGACGTGCTGCTCTACGGACGGCCCGAGGGGATGACCATAGAGCACTGCGTGCTCTCGGCCGCCTTCGACCGCGTTCCGACGACGTGCCGAGACCTCTGCGTGCAGAAGCACACGAACGTCGAGCTCACCGATCCCGCGGGCTACAGCTTTCCCGTCGCCACCGATTCGGCCTGCCGCAACCGGCTCCTGCATTCACGGCCCATCGAGGGGGGAGAGTACCTCCCACGGCTCTGGCGCGGCGGGCTGAGGAACTACCACCTGGTGTTCAACGTGGCCGGTGATCCGATCGCCCAGGTCGTCGCCGGCTATCGCGCCATGCTCGAGCAGCTGGCGGGCGGGGCGCGGCAGGTTGCGAACCTCGCGCGACCCGCCGTCCACGACGCCTTCACTCGCGGACACTTCGTTCGTGCGGTCTAGCGCGACGCATCGCAGTCGTCTGATGACGCGCGCACCGCGGGAGAGCCGCACGCTCCGGGCATGACCATTCCACGTCCGACTCTCGAGGAAGCGTCCGCGATCCTGCGCGCGCGCTTCGGCTTTCCGGGCTTCCGCCCGGGACAGGAGCGAGCCGTCACTTCGGTGCTCGCCGGGCGCGACACGCTCGTCGTGCTGCCCACCGGAGGCGGCAAATCGATCTGCTATCAGGTCCCGGCGATGGCGTTGCCAGGGCTCACCGTCGTCGTGAGCCCGCTCATCTCGCTCATGAAGGATCAGGTCGACGCACTCACCGCGCGCGGTATTCCCGCCACCTTCGTCAACAGCACACTCTCCAGCGGCGAAGTGTCCGAACGCATGATGCGCGTGATGCGTCGCGAGGTGAAGCTGCTTTACGTGGCTCCTGAGCGCTTCGACGTCGGCTCCGCGGCGGAGCGTCTGCGCGAGGTCGGCGTCTCGCTGCTCGCCGTCGACGAGGCGCACTGCATCAGCGAATGGGGACACGATTTCCGCCCGAGCTACCTGCGCATAGCGCAGGTGCGCGAACGGCTTGGCTGGCCGCAGACGGTCGCGCTCACGGCCACGGCCACGCCCCATGTCCGTGAGGACATCGCGCGGCAGCTGCGGCTCGAGAATCCCGAGACGATCATCACGGGGTTCGACCGCCAGAATCTTCGCTATCACGTCGTGCCCACGCGCAACGACGCGGAGAAGGACGCCGCCCTCGCGGGAATCCTGCGCGATCATCATCAGGATGGCGTCGCCATCGTCTACGCGTCGACGCGCCGCAACGTCGAGAAGATCGCCCGTACGCTGGAGGACGCCGGTATCGCCGCCGCGGCGTATCACGCCGGGCTCGACGACGCGCATCGGCACGAGGTGCAGGACGCGTTCATGTCCGAGCGCGTGCGAGCGATCGTGGCCACGAACGCCTTCGGCATGGGCATCGACAAGCCCAACGTGCGCGTGGTCGTGCACCACGCGATGCCGGGAACGCTCGAGGCGTACTACCAGGAGGCGGGACGCGCGGGCCGCGACGGGATGCCGGCCGAGGTGTACCTGTTGCACGCCTTTCCCGATCGCTTCACGCACGAGTTCTTCATCAAGGGGACGCATCCCGAACGTGCGCTGGTCGAGAAGGTGTACGATCGTGCGCGTAAGATGGCCGACCGCACCGGCGCCGTCTCGCTCGAGCCGGGAACGATCGCCGCCGCGCTGCCGGGGAAGGTGAGCGACCGCGAAGTCGAGTCGGCGTTGCGGCTGCTCATCCAGGTCGGTGCACTGCGCTCCGAGCCGGAGAGTGGGGGTCGCGTGTTCGTGCGATTGCTCGCGACGGCGGAGCGCATCAAGCGTGAGCTCGGCACCGACCGCGCGCTCGAGCTGGGATTGTTGCGGGCGCTCTGGCGCGTCGGCGGAGATTCGCTCTACGACGGCGTGCCCGTCGATCTCGACGGACTTCCGCCCGGCTTCGGCGGCGCGAGCGGCGCGATGCCGCTGCTCGCGGCGCTCGAGCGTGGCCAGTTCCTCGAGTGGCATCGGCTCGGCGGCGGTGACGTCGTCAGCGACCCACGGCGCCCGCTATCCGCCTATCCGCTGGACTGGACGGCGATCGAGCGTCGCCGCAGGAACGATCTGTCCAAGCTCGACGCGATGCAGCAGTACGCGTACGCGACTGGCTGCCGGCGCGGATTCGTGCTCCGCTACTTCGGGGATCCCGCGGCCGGAAAGGATTGCGGCGGGTGCGACAACTGTCTCGGCACTCACGACGCGACGCGGCGCGAGAAGACGGCGTCCAAGGCCAAGCCGGGCGAGAAGCGACGTGCGCGCGGAGATCGGTCCCGAGACAAGTCCAAGCCCGAGCCCTCCGAGCTCGTCGCGAGTCCCGCCGACGCACGCCTGCTCGAGCAGTTGCGCGCGCTGCGAACGAAGATCGCTCGGGATGAGCAGGTGCCGGCCTACATCGTCTTCGCCGACCGCACGCTGCTGGAGATCGCCGTCCGCCGGCCGAAGTCTCCGTACGCGCTCGGCGAGATCCGTGGCGTGGGACCGATGAAGATCGACAAGTATGGCGAGCGATTCCTGCAGCTCGTGCGAACCTCCGACGAAACGGAAGCGGCCTGACCACATGGACGATCACCTGTACTTCTCCGAGCAGCACCTCGCGGTTCGCGAGATGGTCCGCCAGTTCGCGCGCGACGACGTGGCACCAGTCGCGGCGCGACACGACGCGGATGGCTCGTTCCCGTGGGAGACCGTGAAGAAGATGGGCGAGCTCGGACTGCTCGGCGTGCCGTGGCCGGAATCGCTCGGCGGGGCAGGGCTCGATCTGTTGAGCTACATCATCACCATCGAGGAGCTCGCACGCGTCGATGCCTCGACCGGGCTGACCATCTCCGCGCACACGACGCTCGGGACCTCGCCGATCGTGCACTTCGGCACCGACGCGCAACGCGAGCGCTATGTGCCGTTCCTCGCCAGCGGCAAGGTGCTCGGCGGGTTCGGTCTCACGGAGCCGAACGCGGGCTCCGACGCAGGCGGGACGCAGACGACCGCTGTCCGTCGCGGCGACTGCTACGTCCTCAACGGCACCAAGCGGTTCATCACGCACGGCAGTGTCGGAGAGATCTTCGTCGTCACAGCGGTCACCGACCCGTCGGCGGGCACGAAGGGCATCAGCTCGTTCATCGTCACGAAGCCGACGTCCGACCTGCAGAAGGTGAAGGACCTCGGAATCGGACACGAGCCCTCGCTCCCGGCCATGCGTGGGTTTCGCGCCGGCAAGAAGGAGGACAAGCTGGGCTGGCGCGCCTCGGACACCGCCGAGCTCATCCTCGAGGACGTCGAGGTGACGGCCGAGAATCTTCTCGGGAGGGAGGGCGAGGGCTTCATCAACTTCATGAAGACGCTCGACTCGGGTCGCGTCGGCATTGCTGCGCTCTCGCTCGGCATTGCAACCGGTGCGTACGAGGAGGCGGTGAAGTACGCGAGCGTGAGGAAGCAGTTCGGCCAGACGATTGCCAGCTTCCAGGGAATCGCCTTCCAGCTCGCCGACATGGCCACCGAGATCGAGGCCGGGCGTCACCTGACCTACCACGCCGCGTGGCTCGCCCAACAGGGAAAGCCCTTCGGCAAGCAGGCCGCGATGGCCAAGCTGTTCTGCTCGGAGCTCGCCATGCGCGCCACGATCAAGGCGGTGCAGGTGCATGGCGGCTACGGGTACACGAAGGACTATCCGGTGGAGCGCATGATGAGAGACGCGAAGATCTGCGAGATCGGCGAAGGCACGTCGGAGATTCAGCGCATCGTCATCTCGCGTCACATCCTGCGCGAGCTCGCCGATTGAGCTTCGGCGAGCTGTTCCGCGTTGCGAGTCCGACCGGTGATCGTTAGCTATTTACCAGTGTCAGCATCCCAGGTTTTCCCGCTTCCGACGCCGCGCGGCGACTCGCGCGGCCGTCGGGACTTTTCGCGCGTTGGAGCGGCCGAGGCAGTCGTCGGCCGTATCGACGCGCTCGTCGCATCCGCTGCGGCATCCCGGCTCCTGCCGGCCGATCGTTCGTTGCTCCGGCTACTGGCGGCTCTCGTCGCCGTCGTCCTCGCGCCCTTCCGGCGCCTGGCTCGACGAACCGACGCGATTCGCCCGGACGCACCTTCGATCACCCAGCGAGTAGTGACGGCACATCCTGCATCGGTTCGACCGCGTCCCGTTCGACGCGCTCGAACCACC
This sequence comes from Gemmatimonadaceae bacterium, assembly GCA_035274345.1. Taxonomy (GTDB): domain Bacteria; phylum Gemmatimonadota; class Gemmatimonadetes; order Gemmatimonadales; family Gemmatimonadaceae; genus AG11. The sequence continues at coordinate 3,114 of DATEOG010000208.1, read as the reverse complement.
CATCCTCATACTCACCGCGCCGCGGCCACCGAGTCGCCGGGAGCCCCTACAGGCGCGGTCCCTGATGAAAAGAGAGATCCTCATCAATGCGACCCAGCGGGAGACCCGGGTCGCCATCCTCGAGGACGACGAGCTCGTCGAGCTCCTCGTCGATCGCCCTGATGCCCGCCGCATGGTGGGTGACATCTACCTCGGCAAGGTAGACGCAGTACTTCCCGGCCTTCAGGCCGCGTTCGTCGACATCGGCACCGAGAAGAGCGCGTTCCTCCATGCGTCCGATCTCGTCTACCCTGACGCCGGGGGAGACGACGACGACGAAGACGCTGAAGAGACCTTTCGCGAGCTCGAGCGCGACGAGCGCGATGCGCCTCCGATCCAGGACGTACTGAAGCGCGGCCAGGAGCTTCTCGTCCAGGTCAGCAAGGAGCCGATCTCCACCAAGGGCCCGCGCATCACCGCGCAGGTCTCCATGGCCGGCCGCTTCCTCGTCTACATGCCGTTCGCGGCGCGCGTCGGCGTCAGCCGCAAGATCGGCGACCGCGAGGAGCGCAAGCGACTCCGTGCTCTGGTTGAAGGCATGCTGCCCGACGACTCGGGCGGCGTCATCGTGCGCACCGTCGGCGAGGACGTCACCACCGAGACGATCGAGCGCGAGCTGACCACGCTGATGAACACGTGGAAGCGCATCAAGAAGAAGACGCACTTCGTGCGCCCTCCCGCGCTCGTGCATCGCGAGACCTCGCTCACGCGTGGTCTCATCCGAGACATCTTCAGCGACAAGGTCGAGCGCATCACGGTCGATTCCAAGCAGGTCTACAACGAGATCATCGAGTACCTGAAGGGAATCGCTCCGGAGCTCATGGAGCGGATCGTCCTCTACGAGGACACGACGCCTCTGTTCGACAAGGAGGAGATCGAGTCCGAGATCCGCGACCTCTTCAAGCGCCGGTGCGACCTGCCCTCGGGCGGCTATCTGATCATCGAGCCCACGGAAGCGCTCGTCTCCGTCGACGTCAACTCCGGGAGGTTCGTCGGCAAGAAGGATCCCGAGAAGACGAGCCTCAAGACGAACCTCGAGGCGGCGCGAGAGATCGCGCGTCAGCTCCGCCTGCGCGACATCGGCGGCATCATCGTGTGCGACTTCATCGACATGGACACGAAGTCGAATCGCGAGAAGGTGCTCCAGGAGCTTCGCACGCACCTCGGGCGCGATCGCGCGCGGACGAAGGCGTTCGCGGTGTCCGACCTCGGCCTGATCGAGATGACGCGCCAGCGCGTGCGGCAGAGCCATTTGCAGAGCATGACCGAGTCGTGCGCCACATGCGCCGGCACCGGTCGCGTCTTCACGGCGGAGACCATCCTCCGTCGAATGGAGCGCAGCGTGAAGCGCATGGGAATCGAGGGACGGCGCGATCCGCTCCTCGTGAAGCTGCACCCCGACGTCGCGATGTTCGCGATGGAGAACGAGTCGGACCTGATGCGCCGGCTCGAGAAAGCCGTTGGATTCGCGCTCGAGCTCCGCGACGATCCGCTGCTTCGGCCCGATGAGTTCAAGCTCGTCGTGAAGAGCGCCGGCCGCGACGTGACGCACCAGTACGCGGTCGCCTGACGCCGCTCACGGCACCACCAGCAAGCCCACACGCCCGCCGAGGTCATCGTCCACGGCGGGCGTGTTCGCGGCCGGCCGCCACGCGCCGCCGTCGATGCGCACGACGAGGCGATGCGTCCCTGGCGTCATCGAGAAAGTCCCCTCGAACGCGTCGCGCCCTTTGGTGAGCGAGACCGGCGTCCACTCGGTGAAGTCGGCCATCACCTCCACCGTGCGGGCACCGGGCGCGAGCACGCGAACGCGTCGCTCTGTGTCGCCGGAGACTACCGCCACCACGGGGCGGACACGCGCGGCGCGCGCGGTCGCTGGACGCGGCTCGTAGAAGCGCATCCCCACGGCGATCCACTGCGCTGCATCCGCTCCACGCACCCAGTCGGGCGGCTGGCGCGCGAGCGAGAGCGTCCACGCGCGAGACTCGGATTGCCAGACCGCCGCGGTGAGGACCATCGTCGGCTCGTACACCGAGCTCGCGTCGGGATCGCGTCGCACTCCCGCCGACAGCTCGAGCGAAGCCGCATCACGTTCGATGCGCGCCCCCACCACGCCCTCCTGATAGCGCACGGGCAGCGTGCCGACGAGCCGGTCGCGCTGCGGGCCGGCGAACAGCTGCGCCTTGGCTCGCTGGTCGAGCAGCTGTGCGGTCACGCGCACTCGTGACCAGCTCCACCATGCGCCGGCCTCGAGAGCCTGTGCCGGTAGGCCACCGGCCTCGCGCTGCGATATCGAAGCCGCGGCTCGCCCCCAGATGCCCCCGTCGCCGACGAGGTGAATCACGCGTCCGATGCCGCTCGCGGCGGCGGCGCCGTGCACGTCCGTGCCGGCGATGCCGAACAGCTCTCCCGATCCTTCGACCAGCCAGCGGCGTGCGATCGGCGCTCGCGCGCCGCCGACCAGCGTCGCGGATCCCGAAGCCGCGCCGATCGTGCCGACGCCGCCGAGATTCATCCACCCGAACAGTCTTCGTCCATCCGCTGCCGACGTGACCGCGACGGACGGACCGGCGATGGTCGTGCTGTCGTCCAGGAATCGTACGACGGACACGCCGACGTCGAGCGCGGAGCGGTGCTGAGCACCGAGCGGCCTGCCCATCCCGATGAGGACGAGCAGGCCGCCAGTGACGGAGGCGATCGTGCGCCTCACCTAGGGTTTTCGCTTCGTTACACCGGAGCCGCCCGTGGCAGGCTGGTTCAACGGATCGCCGCCCGGTGCGGTCACCGTGAGCCGGTCGGTGCCGATCCCCTGCGTCTCGATCGCCCGCAGCCGGAACACGGCTGACTCCTCCGCCGGCACGCCCGCTCCGACGTCGGTCTCGACGGCGATGCCGAACGCGAGGAGCTCACGCGGACCGGCATCCTTCTTCAGCAGCTCGACGATCATCTGCGTCGCACGCCGCGTGTTGACACCGCTCGCGACGAGTTGCGCGAGCGCGCCCAGCGGCGCCGAGAGATCGCGCGCACCGCTCGCGGCACGCACCGCGCGCAGCGAACCCTGATCGACGCCGGCCG
>DATEOG010000207.1:0-10947 GCA_035274345.1 Gemmatimonadaceae bacterium | reverse complement strand
GGACGGCTTCCTGCCCACCATCCAAAGGCCATCGCCGCCGCCCCCAGTACCCAGGCCGCGCCTTCCCGGATACCCGGCCGAACGACGCGTACGGTCATCGTCGATGGGGCCGCCGTCGTCGCGACCGTTGTCGAGCGAGCTACGGGACGAGCCCCGGTCAGGCCCTCGACGAACTCCCGCGCATTCGCCCACCGATCCGCCGGCAGCTTCTCCAGCGCGCGCAGGACCGCGTCCTCGAGCGCCGGCGGGATGGAGCGTCGCTGCCGGCTCGGCGGCGCCGGGTCGTCGGTCAGCATCTTGGCGACGATCGCCTGCGCGGTCGCGCCGGTGAACGGCGGCTCGCCGACGAGCATCTCGTACGTCACCGCGCCCAGCGCATAGATGTCGGCCCGCGGCCCGACGCTCTTCTCCCCCATCGCCTGCTCCGGCGCCATGTACTGCGGCGTGCCGAGCGAGAGACCCGTCTGCGTGATCCGCTGACCGCCGGCGTCCTGCACGGCGAGCGCGATACCAAAGTCGGCGACGAGCGCGGCACCGTCGTGCAGCAGGATGTTCTCCGGCTTGATGTCGCGATGGATGACGTGGCGCTTGTGGGCGTACTCGAGCGCCGACGCGACTTCGGTGGCGATGCGGACCGCGTCGTCCACGGGCAGTTGGCGCTCGCGGTCGATGCGCGTACGGAGCGTCTCTCCCTCCACGAACGGCATGACGTAGTACAACTGGCCGTCGACGTCCCCCGAGTCGAACAGCGGCAGGATGTGCGGGTGCTGCAGCCCCGCGGTGACCTCGATCTCCTTGAGGAACCGCTCCGATCCGATGACGGCGGAGAGCTCGGGGTGCAGCACCTTCACCGCGACGCGGCGGTGGTGGCGCGCATCGAGGGCCAGATACACCGTCGCCATCCCTCCGCGACCGAGCTCGCGCTCGATCGTGTACCGGTCGGCCAGCGAACGTTGGAGCTGTGGGTTCACGCAGCGAAGCGGACTGGAGGGAGAGGGCCGCCGGCAGACGATCGCGCTCGCTGCGTCCACCGGCAAGGGGTCGTCGCGCGAAGCGGTGGCTATGCCGCCCGCGGGCCCGCGCTCGCGGCGCGCGGGATGCAACCGGGCACTGGTACACCCTGCCACTCACCAGTCGTGATGACGCCGTGACCAGCAATCGAACGACCAGCACCAAGCCGCAGGAAGTGCTCAAGCGCTCCGATGAGAAAGTCGACCAGGCGCGCGAGGCGGGACGCGAGATGCGCAAGCCGGGCATCATGGCGACCATCCGCGGATTCGGCGGGCTGCTCTGGGCGACGGTCTTCGCGTTCTTCAGCGACGGCTGCTCCACGATGGCCGCCGCCCTCTCGTTCAATACGTTCCTCTCGCTGCCCGCGCTCCTCACCCTGATCCTCTCACTCGTCGGCCGGTTCGCCGATCCGCAGCAGGTCCAGAACGCCATCATCGGTGAGGTGGGCGACCTGATCGGCACCGCCGGCGCGTCCCAGGTCGCGGCGATCATCGGCAACGCCAGCCGCTCGCAGGAGGCCGCATCGATCGCGACGATCGTCTCGCTCGTCGTCCTCATCCTCGGCGCGACCGGACTGTTCGCGGGGCTACAGGGCGCGCTGAACAAGGCCTGGGGGGTGAAGCCCGACCCGAAGCGCAACCAGATCCGCGTCTTCCTCATGAAGCGCGTGTTCTCGTTCGGCATACTGATCACGGTGGCGTTCCTGCTGCTCGTGTCGCTCGCGCTCAGCACGGTGATCGCCGCGATCAGCACCGCACTCACGACACGGTTCGGCATCCCGCCCGTCGTGCTCCAGGTCGCCACGGCGATCGGCAGCTTCCTCGTGATCGCGCTGCTGTTCGCCGTGATGTTCCGCTACCTCCCCGACGCGCGCGTCAGCTGGCGCGACGTGCGCGCCGGTGCGGTGGGCACGGCGCTCTGGTTCGTCGTCGGCCGTACGGTGATCGGGCTCTACCTCGGCCGCGCAGATCCGGGCAGCGTGTACGGCGCGGCGGGCTCGCTCGCGCTCGTGCTCATCTGGGTCTACTACACGTCGATGATCGTGCTCTTCGGCGCGGAGTTCACCAAGCTCTGGGCGCAGCGCTACGGAAAGGGGATCGTGCCGGTCAAGGGCGCGGTCGCGTACGTCGAGGAGGAGCGGGCCGTGGCGAAGGCCTGACCACGGCGCTATCGCGGGCCGATGCCGGCGCGACATATTCCGCCCAGCGCCACTCGACGCGTCCCGCGGCGCTCTACCGTGAAGGAGAGTTCGATGGGCACCTACCTGCCCGCGCGCCCCACCAAGTTCTGCCTGGCCTGCAATCGCGTCATCGACGCCGAGGCCGTCGTGTGCACCTCGTGTGGCGTGATGCAGCCGCTCCCCGCCGGACTCTCGACGGAGAAGCGCATTCTGCCGGCGGGACTGCTCTGCTTCTTTCTCGGTGTGTTCGGCGCACACCGCTTCTACGTCGGCAAGATCGGGACGGCCATCCTCCAGCTCGTGACCCTCGGCGGCCTGGGAATCTGGATGCTCGTCGACCTGATCATGCTCGTGAGCGGAGAGTTCAAGGATAAGGAAGGGAACCGCATCACCGAGTGGACGTGAGCTTGTAGCTCGCGGGTCCGACGGTTGGACGGCTGGCCTCGGAATGCCTCGGCGTTCCGAGGCCGTCTTGCATCAAGGATCTCGCGCAGCGCCACGATGCCGGGATGCACGCGATCAACGCCGCTACGTCGCCATCCCGTTCGAGAACCGATCCGAGTCGACGCTTCCAGGACCGCACTCCCCACTTGTGCGTGGGCGGGACAACGGCGTTCGGGGTGAGCATTGGCGTCGCGCACGCCATCACGGCGCATGTGAGATCGCAGGCCGCGAGCGTTTCCGGAGGAGGAGCCTCGGGCGTAGCAAGAGACTCGCGGCAGTTTCGCGAGGCTCGCAGCGTGTAAGCCCGTGGCGACGACGCAGGGAATGCTCGCGGCCAACCGGCGCAACAACGCAAGCCCAGCGCACTGACCGACCAACGCAGAACCACACGCGCAATTGGACGTTCGTCCCCGCCGCCCGCCGCACCCCATCGCCTCGTCCCATACAACGAAAGTCCGATGGGCCCTGACGACCGGCATTCCTAGTCTCAGCGCCTAAGAGCCGTCACGTCGCGCGGATACGAGCTACCCGCCAGACCATCATGCCGATGGCCTGCGGGCCTCGGCGCCGCCGACGTGGCGTCGCCCCAGGCGACAGGCCATCAACCGCCGAAGGCACTCTGCTCGAACGCAAGCAACCTGCGTCCGTCGCTCTGTTCGACGTGCTCAGACGCAAGGTGCGAGCGTGGGGGAACACTTACACGAACTGAGGGGAGCGCCCATGTCTCATGCGCAACGCGGTGTGATCGAACGTCGGACAAACTCGGTAAGGCGGGTCATCGGTGGTGTTGCTTGCGGCCTCGGGTTGGCGGTGCTGGCGCCGACCGCCCAAGCCCAGAGCGCGTCAGGGACGAACTTCGAGCTCTACGGCTTCGTCATGGCCGACATGATCTTCGAGTTCGGCCAGAGCAACCCCGACTGGTTCGACGCGCTCCGGCCGTCGAAGCTGCCTGCCGTGGAGGACGAGTTCGGGAAGGATGGCCGCTTCTACGCCGGCATCCGGCAATCCAAGATCGGTGCGAAGAGCAGCACTCCGACCGGGCTTGGGACGCTGAAGACGATGTTCGAGTTCGATCTGTACGGCGTGGGCGTCGATGCGGGACAGACGACGATTCGTCCGCGCCACATGTGGGGTGAGATCGGACAGGTCGGCGCCGGGCAGACCGACAGCCCGTTCATGGACGGCGACGTGTTCCCGAACATCCTCGAGTACTGGGGCCCGGCCGGGATGCTCTACTTCCGTCAGCCGCAGGTGCGGTGGATGCCGATCCGGGGCAACAGCCAGAACAGGAACTCGAAAGCATCGATCGCGCTCGAGCGTCCCGGCGCCAGCGGCGATCAGGGCAACTACGCGGACCGCATCGAGCTCCAGAACGTCAGGGCGCGCTTCCCGCTGCCCGACCTCTCGGCGGAATACCGGCATGGCACCGGCTGGGGCTACGTCGAGCTCGCGGGAATCCTGCGCGAGATCCGGCTCGACGACCTGCTGACGGATGACCAGTTCAACCTGAACAAGAACATGCTCGGCTGGGGACTCAGCCTCAGCTCGAACTACAAGTTCGCGAAGTCGGACGTGGTTCGTTTCCAGGCCGTATACGGCGAAGGCATCCAGAACTACTTCAACGATGCGCCGGCGGACGTCGGGCCCAAGATCAACGTGGGAGACCCGATTCGGCCGATCGAAGCGACGGCGCTTCCCGTGTTGGGACTGGTGTTCTACCTCGATCACAGCTGGAACAAGATGCTGAGCACGGCGATCGGATACTCGCGCGTCGACATCACCAACAGCTCGGGCCAGGCGCCGACCGCCTTCAGGGACGGGCAGTACGCCTCGCTCAACCTGCTGGCCACTCCGGCGAAGAACATCATGCTCGGCGGCGAGTTCCAGTGGGCACGTCGCGACAACTTCAACGACGGGTTCCACGCGGACGACTTCAAGATGCAGTTCGGCTTCAAGTACAACTTCGGCGTGAAGTTCGAGAACGGAACGGTCGCGCAGAAATGATATCCGGGCCTCGGTGACGGAGACCACCGCCGCCCGGTTGCAGAGTCGCTCGTGACTCGGAGAACTCGGAGACTTTGACGATCGGTGACTCGAAACGGCCTCGGGATGCGCAAGCATTCCGAGGCCGTCTCCGTTCCAGCCCTTCCCAAAGGTCCAATGCGAGCCGTCTCGTGGTCGCGTAAACTGGCGTGCTGTTCTGACATCGAGGCGCCCATGAAGGAATGGTTCACCGTCGCCAGCGAGACGTCGATCGTCGTCATCGACATGCTCGCGCTTGTGGTGGTCGTCGTCGGCACGCTCGAGGCATTCGTCGCGGGACTGCGCGCAATGTTCTCCTCCGCTCTCGGTCACGAGCGGCGCGACGTCTGGCTGCGGTTCGCGCGCTGGCTCGTGGCGGGCCTCACCTTCCAGCTCGCCTCGGACATCATCGAGACGTCGATCTCGACGGGGTGGGAAGCCATCGCCCGGATCGCCGCTATCGCGGTGATCCGAACCTTCCTCAACTACTTCCTCGAGCGGGACGTGGCAGAGATCCGCGAACAACGACGCGAGCCGTCACGCCTGCCCACTTGAAGCCCGGGATGCTTTCAGTAGCGCAGCGCGCGTGACGCAATCGCCTGCTTCGCCGCGTCGAGCGACGGATCGAGGCGCAGCGCCTCGCGGAACCGCTCGAGCGCGTCCGCCTCGCGACCTGCGGCGCGATACGCGCGTCCCACACCGAAGTGCGCGCGCGCGGACGTGGGATGCGCCCGGAGATTCTCCTCGAGCAGCGTGGTTCCCGTCGCCACCGCGCCGTTCTTCAGACACTCGTAGCCGACCGACTCGATCGCCGCCTGAATGTCGATCGGCGCCGTCGCGGGGTCGCGCAGGAAGTCGTGATACCAGCCGAGCGCGTCGGCCGTGACGTGGCGCGACGCGTAGATGCCGTTGACGAGCCTCGAGATCGGTGTTGCGGACCGCGGCGGAGGCGAGAACGCGGCGTAGTCTACCGCAACGTTCGCCTCGATCGCCTCCCAGGTGAACGCGTCCATCATCTCCCCGGTCGCGACGTTCACCTCGCGCAGCGAGTAGGGGAACAGCACTCCATTCACCCGGCGGTAGTCGCCAAGGATCGCCTGACTCGTGACGCTCGCGCCGAATGCGTGCACCGGCGCCGTGAATCGGCGGGCGATGAGCAGCCAGCTCGCCTTGTCGACGAACGACTCGTTGACGAAGCCGTCGGGATACGTCACACGAAGTCGCCACGCGTCGCGATCGCCGATCCGCTCCGAGCCGGTGAGCTCGACGTCCCATCCCGGCTCGAGAGTCATCACGAGTGGATCGTCGAAGTACGCGGTGTGGCGAAGTGCGGCGCCGGGCGCATCGGTCACGCGTGGCTGCAGCCCCGATTCGTCGTACGCCTCCCACGGCGCGCCGTCGTTTCCCTCGGCGCCGACGTTCAGGTAGAATGGACGCGCGCGCAGGATTCGCCGGCCCGGTCTCCCATTCGGTCGCGGCGGACCGCGGAAGACGAGCGTGCGGATCAAGCGCAGCTTCTCGAGACCGCCGCGCGCCGCGATGTAGCGCGAGACGATTTCCTCCGCGGTGGTTGCCTTCGTCGTAACGGCAGGCTGGGCGAACGAGATGCCTGGTGCGAGCACGAGGCTCGTGGCGATCGCGAGGCGAAGACAGAGTCGCATGACGGAGAGAGGTGGGGTCGTCGAGCACGGGCTCCATCGGGACACGCCTGCCAGATGGAAGGTTGACGACGCGTGAGCCTCGACAGACGTTCTCGTCCAATGCGACGCGTCCTCTTTTTCCTCCAGCTGGGTCTCGCCGCGCTCGCGGCCTGCATGCCCGCCGCCGCCACCCGAACGACGACGGCGCCAATCACCGCGTCGTCCACCGTCACCCTCGCCCCGGACGACCGCATCCGGATCGCCGAGGCGTTCCGGCTTGGCGACGCGATCGGCGACTCCATCTGGCCCGGCTGGACGTCGGCACCGTTCGCGGTACTGCTCGTCACGCCGGAGCGCGAGTTCCTCGTGCGCCACCCTCGTCCATCGGCCGACTTCGCGCGCATTGGCTACGACTCGCTGCTCCGGAGCGAGGTGCTCGTGCGCACCCGCACGCTGTCGCCCTCGCTCCTGGCGACGTTTCCCGCCGTCGGCGGCGTCTCGACGATCGTCGTCGGCCAGCCGCGCGCGACGGGCAAGTCGAGCACCGAGTGGGCGCTGACGCTGTTGCACGAGCACTTCCATCAGCTGCAGGCGTCGCGTCCGGACTACTACGCGCGTGTCGCCGCACTCGATCTCGCGCGCGGTGACAAGACCGGGATGTGGATGCTGAACTACGCGTTCCCGTACGACTCCTCGGCGGTGCAGGCGCGTTTCGGCGCACTCGCGGCGCATCTCGACAGCGCGCTCTCGGCGATCGCGCCCGACGTTCGCCAGTCACACTGGCTCGCGGCGCGTGTCGCGCGTGCGGCCCTTCGCGCTGCCCTGCCGCCCGATGCCGAGCGCTATCTCGCCTTTCAATTGTGGCAGGAGGGAGTGGCGCGCTACACGGAGCTGATCGTCGCACGCTTTGCGGCGCGTCGCTTCACGCCGAGCGCCGCATTTGTCGCGCTCCCGGACTTCATCCCCTTCGACGCGGCGGCTGCGCGCGTCGAATCGGGGATCCACGCAGGACTGCGCGCGCCACTCGCACGCGATCGGCGCGTCGCCTTCTATCCCGTCGGCGCGGCGACGGCGCTGCTGCTCGACGAAGAGAATGCGCGCTGGCGAGAGGAGTACGTTGCGGGAGAGATGAAGCTGGCGCCCTGAGCAGCATCGCGAAACCGCAAGCGATCCCTCGTCGTACACGACTCCGCCCCCTCCATCACGGAGTCCCCATGAAGTGGCCGATGCACGTCGTCGCCGCCGCGCTCGTGTGCGCGAACGGCGCGCCATCATTGCGTGCCCAGACGCTGCAGGCGACGCTCGTCCGCAGCTTTCCCCACGCCGGCATCGGCCGGCAGATCGCGTTCAGCCCGGACAGTCGGACGCTCGCCACGAGCAGCGCCGACGGGAGCATCACGCTGCGACGGGTCGGCGACGGCGCGACGCTGCGCACGATCACGCATCCGGGCGGCGCCACCGCGGTCGCGTTCACGCGCGACGGCTCGACGCTCGTCTCCGGCGGCTACGATGCGACGGTCCGGCTCTGGCGCACGAGCGACGGCACGCCCGTCCGAACGCTCGCCGGACATCGCGGGACGGTATGGGCCGTCGCGGCGAGCCCCGACGGACAGCGCATCGCGAGCGCCGGCGAGGACAGCGTGGTCCGCGTCTGGCGCCTCGCTGATGGCGTCTTGCTCCACACCCTGCGCGGTCACGCGCGCAACGTCTGGTCGGTTGACTTCAGTCCCGACGGCCGGCGCATCGCGAGCAGCAGCTTCGACAAGACGGTGAAGCTCTGGGCCGTGGGCACGGGCGCGCTCGAGCGCACGCTCAGGGACGCCACCCAGGCCGTGGTGCACGTCGCGTTCAGCCCTGACGGCTCGCTCGTCGCCGGAAGCGGCGACGACAGCTCGATCAAGCTCTGGCGCGTGTCGGACGGAACGCTGGTGCGCGTGCTCATCGGCGGCTCGAGCCACATCTACACGTTCGCGTTCAGTCCCGACGGCCAGTGGCTCGCGAGCGGTGGGCGCGGTCAGAGCGCGATCGCGACCTTCTGGAAGCAGGTGGCGGGCTATCGCTGGAGCCCGAGGGGTAAGACGGTGCGGCTCTGGCGCATGCGCGACGGCGCGTTGCTCTCCGTCCTCGCAGACCACGTCGACGATGTGTGGTCGGTAGCCATCAGCCCGGACGGGCACTGGCTTGCGACTGGTGCCGAAGAGGGGACCGTCAACCTGTACCGACTACGAGCGCGGTGACTTCGCGCTCGACGTCGTGCGCCTCCTCGGTCGGGCCCCACCAGGCGCGCGACACGCGGATCGTGAAGCAGCTCCCCTCGCCCACGACGCTTCGCGCGGTGACGTCTCCGCCGAGCAGTCGCGCGAGCCGCCGCGTCACGTGCAGGCCGAGCCCTGTGCCGCCCACCCGGCGCGTCGGCGCCTGATCCACCTGCCAGAACGCGTCGAACACACGCGGTAGATGGTCGGCCGAGATGCCGATGCCGGTGTCCTCGACCTCGAACACGACCTCGTCGCCATCCAGCTCGGTGGCTGCGCGAATGCACACGCCGCCGGTGTCGGTGAACTTCACCGCATTGCCGAGCAGGTTCACGAGCGCTTGGCGAAGCTTCCCCGCATCGGTCACCATCGTGATCCGCTCTTCCGGCACCGCGAACGACAGCGCCAGCCCCTTCTTTCGCGCTTCGGGCTCCATCATCGCTGCGGCCTCCTCGACGAGCGTACCGACGGCGACCGTCGTCGGCGTGATGCGCTCGCGGCCGAGCTCCAGCCGCGAGAGCGTCAACACCTCGTCGATGAGCGCGAGCAGGTGCTTCGCGCTGGCCCCGATGCGTTCGACCTGCTGGCGCTGACTCGACGTCGGCGGGTCGGGGATACCGTCGCGCAGCATGCTGCCGTAGCCGATGATCGCGTTCAGCGGCGTGCGCAGCTCGTGCGACATCACGGCGAGGAAGTCGTTCTTGGCGCGGTTCGCGCGCTGCGCCTCGTCGCGCGCCGCGGCGGCGTTCTCCAGCGCCAGCGCCTGCGCACGCTCGCCACGTTGCACGATCGCCGCGGCGCGCAGGAGCACGGTGAGCTGGATGGCCATCACCACGACGACGAGGATCGCCACGCCGACCTCGCGGCTCACCACCTGGGCTTCGCGCGCCTGGATGAAGAACCATCCCAGCACCACTGGCACGATCGTCAACGCGAGCAGCAGCCGGCGCGCGAGCATCCCCGTGCCGGTGCGCGATACGATCCGCCCCGCCCACGAGGCGTTCGGTCGCGCGCTCAGGATGCCGACCGACAGTGTGAAGAACGCGCACGCGGTGGACACCGCCATCGCGGCGGTGCGGTCGAACTGGAACAGCGCTTCCGCCCCGTACAGGTGACCGATGAGCGCGAGCACCGCGATCATGATCCCCAGCGTCGAGAACCAGTGGGCGATCCGGCGAATGCGGCGGGTCTGACCGTCCAGCAGGAAGAGTGCGGCGCCGACGAGTGTGAAAGTGACGGCGCTGTTGGTCGCCATCCGGCCGATCGGCTGGTACGGAAGCCCTGCGAGCGTGTCGCGGAAGAACAGCGTGTCGATCCCCGCGTTCCAGCCCCATACGCGCTCGACGAGCGTCACGAGCCCGATGGTCAGCACGAGCAGCGCGAGCACTCGCCCAGCGAGCGATCGGTAGTCCGTCGCGTGCGTCGTCTCGCGGGCCGGCTCGCGCACAGCCTCGCGCATGGGCTCGCGCGCCGTCTCGTGCTGCAGCCACAGCGACACGGACGCGATGACGAACGTCACCGCCGTGATGGGCAGCATGTGGATCGTTCCGAGGGCGAGCCGCTGCATCGCGTCGATGCCGAACGTCCAGCCGACGAGCACGGCAATGCCGATTGCGAACGTCCCGAGGGCGCACGCCACGGTGAGTCTGGCCGCCTCGGCCCGCGGTGCGCGCGCTACCACTGTCCCCCCGGTTGGGTGCCCTGCGCCCCGGCCCGCTGCCCCACGCTCGCACCTCCGAGAGTCCACACGCTTCGCTCGAGGATACGCTGGCGCGCGGCGCGGGAGTGTCAAGTGCGGTGCGTCACACACCTGCTCGCTACGAATCGTCAATCGCCACGGCCAACCTCGGCCGGTTCGATCTCCGCGAACGATGCCGAATCGATCATCGCATCGCGCATACCGCAGCGCGAGTGGGCGGGATCGAAATCCCGAGGCCGGGGATACCTCCGGCAACGACCAGCGCACCATGCCGACACCACTTCCCATCGCCTGCTCACTGTCCGCCGACCAGCTCGACGCCCGGCGCGAGTCGCTCCTCCTGGGCCTGGCCGACCACGCCGTCCAGCGTACGCCGCTGCCGAGCGGGATGCGCCTTCGCTTTCGGGCGACCGCGGAGCGGATGCGGCAGATCGATACCGTCGCGCGTCACGAGCGCGAGTGCTGTCCCTTCCTCGAGTTCCGGGTCGGGTTGGCGCTCGGCGACTCGCTCACCCTCGACGTCACCGGCCCCGAGGGCACCGCGAGCCTGCTCGCCGAGCTGCTCGACCGCTCACTCGCCGCATAGCGCGCTGCACCACTCGCACGACATTCACGCCTCCTCTCGCAACGTGAATTTCACGCGGAGGCGCGGAGGCGCGGAGAACTGCCGGGCTCGAGCTGGTCGTTGCGGGCATC
>DATEOG010000206.1:0-4630 GCA_035274345.1 Gemmatimonadaceae bacterium | reverse complement strand
CGAGGACGCCGCCGCGGCATCGCTCGCCGCTGCGCACGAGAGTGGCGATCAGAGCGAAGTGCGCGGGGCGCTCGAGGAGCTGGTTCAGGTCAGGCGCATGCGCGGCGACGACGTCGGCGTGATGCGCGCGTTGCATGAGCTCACGACCCTCGGCGAGCAGCTCGGCGACGACGTCTTCGTGCTCGACGCCGCGGTGCAGGAGCTGGAGTCGGCCGGGTTGGCGGGGGTCGACAAGCGGATAGGGGAGGCTGCCATCCGTACCTTCAGCCGACTCCCTGACGAGAGCGTCGCGCAAGTGCCCGAGCTCGCGCGCCGCGTCGCGGCACAGGTCGGCGCCGACAATCCCGCCGTCGTCCAGCGCGTGCTGCGGCTCGTTGGCATCGGGTCGCCGACGCAGCAGGCGGCTGCGGGCCTGGGGAGGGTGCTGGAGGACTGGGGGAACCGCGACCCCCGTGTTCAGGCGTTCGTCCCCGCGGGCCAGCCCGATGTCAATGAGCTCGCCAGCGCGACGCAATACTTGCTGTCGAATCGGGATCTCGACGCGCGAACCGCGGATGACCTTTCTAAATGGCTGCGCGCCTTCGTCACGCCGACAAACCTGTGATGACGACTGCGGAAATCCACTGGCGGGCACAATTTGATCTTCGCGACATCAGCTCTTCATCCTCGCGTGATCTGTCGAGCCAGCCGATGTGAGACCGGAGTTGCGAGGATCGCGGTGTCGGATCACCGCGTGCGAGCAGATGCGCGTCACTAGTTCGGCTGTCTCGCTTCGAGCCGGGCCAGGAGTCTGCCGTCGTCGTCGTACAGCTCGAGTCGCTGCTGCGTGATCTCCGCTCTGCTCGTCGCGCGCAGCGCCGCGAGGAATCGGCGCTCGACATCCATTCCCGAGGGACACGCCCTTCTGGTCGTGGCGAGGGTGCTGAACGTGAGGCTCCCGTCTTCGGCCTCATAGCGCCCCGACAGCTGGTTGCAGCCGCCCGAGCCGCTCACGCGTCCGGTCTCGGAGCTCAGCACGAGTTGCGGCTCGCGCTGCGTCGCATCGCTGCTCACTGCCTTGTCGCCCAGTCGCGTGAGCCTCCAGCGCGTGTTCTCCAGCGGCTCGTTCTGCGTGGACGACCCGCAGCGGTCGCCCGGGCGCACGCCCACGACGCGCTCGACCACGAGCGTGCGCTCGCGACCTTCGCCTTCGACCCTCGGTCGAAGCGCCACGCGTCCCTCGACCTCGACGAGCACCTCCGCACCGCGGCCGCGCCGCATGCGCGAGTACGCGGACTCGAGCGCGGCGTTCTCACGCTCCTGCGCGACCGGCCAGCTCTGGCGCGTCACGCATTCCATGAAGCGGCCCGCATCGGCCATGTACCGGTACATGCCGCGCATGCGAAGCCGAGGCTCGAGCGGTTGCGCGCGAGTCGAGAGCCTCAGCGTGTTCGTGCGCGACGAGCTCGCCGATGCTCCCCGCTCGCCGAGTACGTGCAGCGTGTTGGGTCTGCCGATCGCGATCCTCAGTGGCGCTTCACCGCCGCCCGTCAGCGTCAGCGTCGACCGATCGCGCGACAGCGACCACGTACCGATCTCGTCGACGACGGCGTTCCGGCCCTTTCCGAGGTACGTGCGTCGAAGGAAGAACGACTCGTCGCCGAACAGCTCGAGCTGATGCCGGACGGATGCGCAGTCGGAGCAGGGAAGCTCGCCCGTGAAGATGGCGGAGCCGGTGCCGATCGGTCCGCCGAGCGATCCACCTCCAGCGGTGCCTTCGCCTCGGGAGCCGCTGCGCGTGCCCTCTCCGACCGAGCCGTCGTCCACCGAGCCGGCGCTGCTCTCCGTCAGGTCGGACTCGGCAGACCGGAGCACAAGGGCGACCTGGCGTCCATTTCCCCGGGTGAGCACGGGGTAGCTCCGCTCGCTGGTGAGGAAGGGCCGTCCCCCGACGAGGATGCGTGCGCGCACTACGTAGCTGCGCGCGGGCTCGATGCGATCGGCGTCGAAGGGAATCTCGAACCGGATCGGCCGACTGCGCGGACGCTGGATGCGGGCCCTGCCGAGCACGGTGCCCGCTGTGCCGGCGCGCGATACCTCCTCGAGCGTCGCGTCGAACACGGCGTCCGTCGGCAGCGCGAGGCGCTCGCGATACGTGGCGGTGCCGCTGATCTGGCCCGCCGCCGGCTCGCGCGCAATCGCCGCGCAAGCCAGCGACAACGCGAGCGTCCCTACGAGGCATCGTCCGGTCATGCGACCATCACCCTCCCTCTCCGACACTCGATTGGGCTGCTGCGCTCCCGCCGGCCTCGAGGGGAGGTCGCGTCACCCGCTGCCGAACTCCCTTGCAACATGAGCGCCGCGTCTGGTGGTGCAAGCGAGCACACCATTCGGCGCCACACGCTTCCTCTCCCGCTATGCCGGCCGGCTTTCAGGCCGTTGAGCAGGCTCCGCGTGCAGGTTCACCGGCTCGCGCTCCTGCACGCCGAACACGGCCGAGGCGAGCGCACCGCCCAGGAGCGGCGCGACGATGTACAGCCAGAGGTTCGCGGCCGAGCCGCCCCCGAACAGTGCATCGACGAGGATCGGTCCGACGCCGACGGCAGGGTTGAACGCGCCCCCCGAGATCGGTCCGCCCGAGAACGCCGCTACCACGACCGTGAACCCGATGGCCAGCCCGAAGAACGAGTTGCCGTGCGTCTTCGCCGAGGCGGCGGAGTTCAACACGACCAGCGCGAGGGCGAAGGTGTATAGCAGCTCGACGAGGAACGCGCCCGCGACGGACGCCGTCGCCGCCGGTGCGGGCGCGAACGTGCTGCCGACGATGAAGTAGACGACGAGTGCAGCGACGAGCGCGCCCGCGCACTGACTGATCACGTAGCCGATGAACTCTCCCGTCGACGCCATCTTGCCGCGCAGCAGGACGGCGAGCGACACGGCCGGGTTGTAGTGACCACCGGACACGTGCCCGCCCATGTACACCATCACCATCAGCGACGCGCCGATCGCGAGGGGCGCGAGCGGCGTTCCGCCAAGGACGGTGAGACCGATCGTGAGCACGAGGAAGAAGGTGCCGATGAACTCCGTCAGGTAGTTGCGCATGCCGTCGCTCCGTTCGCCGTGAGGTGTCGCGGTGGAGGAAGTCGGATAGTTACAGCGACAGCGATGCCCGCGCGACGAGACTTGGGGTGCACTTCGGCCGAACACGCCGAGTCATCCGATGTCCGACCATGTTGCTCCGACGCGACACACACGACCATTCGCGACGCTTCGAGCAGGTGAGCGCGCTTCCTGCATCGGTCGCGTGCTTCGACGGTACCGAAACGAGTAATGACCGTGGTGACGCGTGGGCATTCACGTCGTGCTCGTGCACCCCGAGATTCACTGGAATACCGGGAACGCCGGTCGAACCTGCCTCGCGGCGGGGGCGACCCTGCACCTCGTTGAGCCCCTCGGCTTCTCGCTCGAGGAGAGCCAGCTGAAGCGCGCGGGACTCGACTACTGGGAGCACGTCGACCTGACCGTCTGGCCGAGCTGGAGCGAGCTCGAATGCAAGCTGCCGTCGCTCGGCGAGCTCTGGATGTTCTCCACGAAGGGCAAGCGCGTCTTCTGGGACGCTCCACTCGGCGCCAGCGACGACGTCGTGCTCGTGTTCGGCTCCGAGACGACCGGGCTGCCCATCGGACTGCTTGCGCAGTACCAGGATCGGCTCGTGAAGATGCCGATGTCTTCGTCCGTCGTGCGGTCGATCAATCTGTCGACGAGTGTTGGGATCGCGACGTACGAGGCGCTGCGCCAGCGACGGGCACGCGGGTCGTGAGCCGGTGAGTTGGAGAGTGGCCGGGCCCCCCTCACCCTCGAGCTCACCCACCCTCCCAGGTGACCAGATGGCGTGAACCACGTCCTTCTAAGGGGGATCTCAGGAACGTGGCGCCATGGCGGCGCCCGCCCCCGCTGCCGTTCGGCCTGCGACGGCATGCCCCGCGAGTGGAGGGACTGCGTGCAAGCCAATCATCAGGCGATCGACGTGCGAACGGCTGTCGACGCCGTGCTGCGCATCGTCGAGCCACAGCTGGCCGCGAAGCGACTGGATTCGGTCGCCGACATTCCGCCCGGCGTGTGCGTTCTCGCGGATCCCGACCGGCTGCACGGGATCCTGCTCACGCTGGTATCCAACGGCATTCGATTCACGGAACCGGGGGGCCACGTGATGATCGACGTCGGCTACCCGGAGGGAATGCCGGAGGATGTCGTGATGATCCGCGTCGGCGACAGCGGCCGCGGCATCCCGATCGAGCGGCAGCAGGAGATCTTCGAGCCATCGGCGCCGGCCCAACACCCCGCCGAGTCGACCGCGGGAGGGATGGGCCCGGGACTCGTGAACAGCCGCGTGTGGGCGCGCGAGATGGGCGGCGACCTCCGCGTGCGGAGCGACGTGGACCGCGGATCGGTGTTCACGTTGAAGCTGCCCAGCGCTGCGGTGAGTCGGTGAGTCGGTGAGTCACTGATTCACCGATTCACCGGCCGGACCTCGATTGGCACCGCGACCCTGGTCCCGATCGACGTCGATCCGATCCACACCTCGAGCAGCAGCGTGCCAGGCCGCTCCGGCACGTAGAGAAAGTCCGCCGTCTGTCCCGGACCCATCTCG
>DATEOG010000205.1:0-9440 GCA_035274345.1 Gemmatimonadaceae bacterium | reverse complement strand
AACGGACGCATTGTCGATCGACGTGGACGGACGCTCGGTCGTGCTCAGCAACCTGACGAAGCGCTACTTCCCGCAAGGCGGACCCGGCGCGCAGACGAAAGGCGACATGCTGCGATACTATCTCGCCGTCGCCCCGGTGATCCTGCCGCACCTCGCCGAACGTCCGGTCGTGCTCACACGCTATCCCGACGGCGTGGGTACGAAGGGATTCTACGTGCAGCGCGCGCCCGAGCAGCGCCCGCCGTGGGTGACGACGTGCACCACGTCGATCAAGCCGCCCAAGCAGCTCACCTTTCTGCGCATCGAGTCGACCGCGGCGCTGGCGTGGGTGGCGAACCTCGGCGCCATCGAGCTGCACCCGTGGTATGCCCGCTGCTCGGCGCCGACCAAGCCGGACTTTCTCGTGATCGATCTCGATCCGCAGGAGGGAACGCGGTTCGAGAAGGTGCGCGCGGCCGCGCTGCACGTGAAGGATGCGCTCGACGCATGGTCGCTGCCGGCGTGCATCAAGACGTCGGGCAAATCCGGGCTGCATCTATACGTGCCGATCGTGCGCGGACCGACGCAGCGTGAGGTGCACAATGTGGCGCGCGACCTCGCGATCGCGATCGCCGCGCGGCACCCGCGGCTGTTCACCACGGAATACCGCATCGCCAACCGCCCGCGCGGCACGGTGCTACTCGACTTCAACCAGAACTCCGCCGGTCACACTCTCGCCGGCGCGTACTCCGTCCGCCCGACGCCGCAGGCCACGGTCTCGACGCCGATCACCTGGGATGACCTCCGCGCCGGCGCAGTGCCGCGGGACTTCACGATGGTGACGGTCCCGATGAGGCTGGCGCAGCAAGGGGACGCGTGGGGAGATCTGGCCCGGCGTCGAGTGGATCTGTTGAAGTGGAGGGAGGGGTTGCTGCGGAGGGCCGGGTGAACTCTGCCCTGCCGCACTTCTACCTCCACCACTACCACTGCCAGTACCGAGTACGTCTGACGTAACACGTACCCGGTACCAGTGAGAAGCTCCCGGAATGCCCTCGGGATCTCGACTCGGACAGACCTTCGCGGAGTAGGACTCCCCACCTTCCGGGAGCGTCCAGCCGGTACGGCGTACTTGCTACGTCAGTCGTACCAAGTACGGCGGTGGCAGTTGAAGGCTCAGTCCGCCCTACTCTTCAACTTGATTGTCTGTTCCAAGCTTCTGCGCAGCGAGTCTCTCGCAAACACAGCATCCCTCACCGCATCCGCCCTTCTCGTGTGTCCGACGTCGAGGCCGTGGTGCTGGAGCTCGTCGAGGTAGCGGCAGGATTCGATGTAGCCGCGCAGGAGGCCGGAGAGATCGGTGTCGTGCGCTTCCACGATCGCAAGCCACTCGTATGGACCCGAGGCCTCGAGCCGCGAGGGGTCGACACACGTGGCGGCGGCCGCGCGCACCGTCTCGCGCACCGCCGCCATGATGTGCGCGGGGAGGCGGCTGTCGCCCTTCGGGCGATCCGGGCCACGGCGATCGCCGACGGAGCCCGCGTTCCCACCAGCTCGTGTGAATCTCGTGAATCCGTCGTCCATCGCTACACGCCAGGTCTCGGTCATGCGCCTCATCGTCGAGGAATACGCGTGGCAGGAAGCACACCACGCGAAGTCGCGTGCGAGCGGGGCAGTCGTCGCTGCACCACCATACGAAGAACGTTCGTTCCGGCAAGAGTGATTTTGGGCTCACTCCTTCGGTTCAACGCGCGCCGGCCGAACGCTGCTGGGTCAACAGGTGTTTCTGCAGAAATGACAGGAACACCGGCCAATCGTCCGGCAGGATTCCATGTCGTCCCGCGTGCATCGAGTAGCCAAGGGTGCTGAGCACGGGCTCTCCTGCGGCGGGATAGTGATCAATTGCAAGACCCTCCGTGCCGAGCAACCGCCACACCGGCGACGCCGCAACCGCCGAGAGATATTCGCCCTTCGGGTCCGACCACAAATCTCTGTCTCCCGTCTGGAGCAGCAACGGTCGCGGCGCGATGAGCGAGACGAGCATGTGTCCGTCGAAGGGCAGCTGGTCCACGCGGTCACCGTACGTCTGATAGCTGCGCGCGAACTGATAGGCGTAGCGCGTCGAGTCGGTCATGTGGCGAACCGTCTCACCGTAGTTCCGCCGGCTCAGCGCCGCGCCGCTCTCCCCCGACACGCTCGCCAGGATCACGGCGAAACGCTCGTCGGTCGCACCCGTCCAGAGCACGGTCTTCCCGAGCCGCGATGCGCCGAGGAGCGCGACACGCTTCGCGTCGATGGACTTCTCGGTTTCCAGATGGTCCATCACGCGCCGCAGCCCCCACGCCCACGCCGCGATCGCGCCCCATTCGTCCGGCGCGAACTGCGTCTGCCCGGGCTTGAGATACTTCCCGCGAATGCCGAACGGGATGCCG
Source organism: Gemmatimonadaceae bacterium (assembly GCA_035274345.1). Taxonomy (GTDB): domain Bacteria; phylum Gemmatimonadota; class Gemmatimonadetes; order Gemmatimonadales; family Gemmatimonadaceae; genus AG11. Next base: position 7,032 of record DATEOG010000205.1, on the reverse strand, counting down.
CCGATGAAGTCCGGCTCGATGTCGCCGTAGTACAACGTCGCGAAGCCGATGCCGCTCGCGAGGAAGGGAAGCACGTCGACGCGGCCGAACTGGCCGGTCGGCGCGGGGACACGCTTCTTGTCGCGCGCACTCCAGATCTCGCCCGGCTTGATCCCGGAATCGGCGACGACGCTGGCGTTGGCGGAGAAGCTGATCTGGAGCAGTAGCGGCACCGGACCCTTCGCGTCGGCGGGCACGTACGACAGCAGCTCGACCTTCGGGCCGCTGCGGTCGTCGGTGAGATACAGCGTCGTCTGCCGGCGAATGGCCTTCCCGCCGAGCGCCACCGTGCCCGTGTCGAACCGCTCCACGATCACCTTGTCCGGCTTCCCTGGCGCCTTCCCGAACTGTGTCGACTCGATCATGCGCAGGATCTCGGGGCGTCGCACGCTTCTCCACGTAGCCGCATCGCGAACAGGCACACCCTTGGTCGTCACGAGCGGATCGGGAAGGGTGTACGTGCCGACCTTGCTCTCGTCGTAGTTGACGGGAATGCCGGCGACGACCGTCGGCGGTGCTTGCTGTGCGGGCGCCTGTGCGGTTGCGGGTTGCGCGGGCGCGCTCGGCGGCGTCGCGGGCGTCTGTGCGTGTGCGGCGTGCGCGATCGACAGCGCGAGCGCGGCGAGTGACATCGGTGAACGGGTGACGAGCGACATCAGTCCTCCCCCTCCTGAGTTGTGACCACGACGATCAATGCGACTCGACCGAGACGAGCGTGACGGGGCCGAGCAGGCCGGATTGCGGTAGCGGCGGCGTGCCGCCGAACCCCGCGGGCGCGCCCGCGGTGAGCACGCGCTTCTGCGGCGACGCGCGGTCGCCGATCAAGCGGTTGGTCCACTCGTTCGTGACGCGGATCTCCACCTGGTTCGTGCCGGCGCGCAGCGCGCGCGTGACGTCCACCTCGAACGGCGCTTTCCATACCAGTGGCAGCGTGGTGCCGTTCACGACGACCTCGGCCATGTCGCGCACGTCGCCGAGCGAGAGCAGCACCGTGCGTCCACGCGCGAGCCACGATGCCGGCACCTGTACCGTGCGCGTGTAGGTCGCCGTTCCCGAGAAGAACTTCACCCCCGAGTCGGCGCTCGCCGACCAGGGCTGCAGTGTGGGCAGCACGATCGACGCCGGCGCGCCGAGTCCGGGCTCGAACTGCACGCGCCACGGGCCGCCGACTGTCGCGAGCGTCGTGCGCGTCACGGCGGGAACGACACGCGGCGCATCGGGGGCAGGCCGTCGGAAGACGACGAACAGCGCGTCGTGCTGCGTGAACGGCACGCGGACCGTCGTGCGGCCGCTGTCGGCGCGGTACGACGCCGGCTCCATCGTGCCGGCGTCGGGACGCCAGAGCTCCGGCTCCTTCCCCGCGACGCGAAAGCGGATGTCCACCTCGGCGGCGCTCGCCGCCGAGGTGGTGAGATAATAGATGTCGGCGTCGGCGGTGCGCCGATGAATCCATGCGATCTCGCCGTCCAATGGTTGACTGAAGCTTACGTCGGGATTCACAGTCGCCGCGGCGAGCACTGCGGCGAGCGGCTGGCCCCACACCACCATACCGGATCCGACGCGACGCCGCGTGCGGTGCTGGCCGTCGAGATCGCCCCACAGCTCCTCGGCGAGCGCTGCGTGCTCCGTCTCGGCGGCCGGTCCACCCACGAGGCTCGGCGTCGCCACCGGGCGAGGACCGAGAACGGTGGCGCCGCCGCGAACGAGCTCTGCGATCTTGCGTAGCACCGGGAGCGTCATGCGGTCGATCTGTGGCAGCACGAGCACGCGATAGCGCACACCGTCGGGGAGCACGAGTGCCCCATCCGGTGCGACGCTCAGGCGCGTGAGCACGACGTCGGCGTTCGCATAGTCGTAGTCAAATCCAGGCGGCGGCGCAGGTTGGAGCCCCGCGCCCCAGAACGGCATCGTCGACGGCGCACCCTCGTTGAGCAGGTAGAGCAGATCCGCCACCGGCTTCCCCTGCTGCAGCAGGAACGAGCTGCGCGAGAGATACGTCATGAATGGCGCGGCCCGCTCGGCCCACGTGATGTTTCTATTGATGTGCGTACCCACCATCGTGTTGCCCGGCTTCGTATCGAGCGGCTGATGCGCCGACGTGTGGAAGATCAAACGGTTGATCCCCTGCGCGAGCCAGTAGTCGCCGATCTTCTTCAGCGAGTACGGCGAGTCGTAGCCGCCGCCGGTCCACGACTCCGATGCCACGAGCGGCTTGCCGTAGACGTGCGCCGCCGACGCGGCACCACGCACGTCGACGTAGTACATGTTCCACGGATGGAGCGAGCGGAACCAGAACTCGCCCATCGGGATGTCCACCTGCTTCTTGCTCAGCAGCACGTCCTCGAGCGGCTCGAGCGAGACGCCCGACGCTTCGCTGTAGGTCTGCAAGCCCTGCTTGTGGAGGAACTCCGTCGCCGTGCCGTAGTGCTCCTCGGCGAACATGTCGACGAGCGTGCGCCGGAAATCCCAGAGGAAGCGGTCGCTCGCGTCGGCGCTCTCCACCACGCGGCCGGCGAGCGCGGGGAGGAAGGGGATCGGATCGTAGCCGCGGCGCGTACGGAATGCCGCAATCATATCATCCGTCCAGTTCTGGATCCCCGCCTCCCAGCTGTCGAGCAGCACGTGGCGGAGCGACTTGCCGTAGAGCGGACCGAGCGCCCCCGCGATCGGCGCGGTGTAGTCGCGCAGGTACGCCTCGACGTGCGCGCGGTTCAGCTTGTCCACCTCGTAGCCCGACGCGGCCGGCACCGCGGGCCGGTTCTTCGCGCCGGTGAGCGAGCGGCCGAAGCGCATCACCGTCCAGCGCCCGGCGGGGACCTCCCAGTCGAGCGTGCCGTCGGGCTTCATGCGCGACGTGAGGTCGACGACGTCGCCGCGTGGCACCACCGACGTCGCCGGCTGCGTCGGTGTGGGCGACGACTCGTACTCGAACAGGAAGTTGAACCCCGCCTTCTCCTCCCAGCGATGCACGCGCGCGCCGGTGTGCGTCACGAATTCCGTGATCACGTACTCGCGCGCCGGTTGCGTCGGCGCCTGCGACATCACCGCGGCGGGGCTCGGCGCCGCGCTGGTCAGCTCGAGTCGGATCACCCGCGCTCGCGTCTCGGGCACGTCGTAGGTGCGCACGCTGCTCGGCCGGTACTGCTGCGCGCCGGGCAGCGTGAGGATCGTGCGCAGGCGCGCGGCGTCGTCGCCGGCGAGCACCCGGCCGAACGGCACGCCGCTGCCGCGCGACGCGAGCGATAGTGCGCGTATGGTGATCGGCTCGGCGAACGCAAGCTGGATCCACGCGGGCGCCCCGTCGGCGGGGGGCCGCACCGTGAGCGCAGAGTTGAGATCGTCGTCGAGCAGCGCGGCGCCGTCCGCCGGGCCGGCGTGTGTCGTGACGACGGGCCGGAGCGCCGCGACGTCCCGCTCGTCGGCCGGCGTGCGATACGCGATCACCGCGTCGTCGCCGTAGAACGTCGGATCCGCCGCCGCGTTTCCGCCGCGCGCCAGGTTCCGGATCGGGCCGTTGTTGATCGGCGGATGCGGGAGCACCATCGACACGCGTCGCGGCCCCTGCACGATCGTGTCGCTCCACACGAGCTTCTTCATCGCCTGCGCCGGCTTCACCCATGGCCCGCCGGTGAGGCTCCAGCCCGGCGAGGCGAAGAGGTCCATCTCGAGGCCGAGCCGGTCCGCCTCCGCCGCAGCGTGGCGCACGGCGTCGAGCCACTCGGGGGTGCCGAAGACGATCTTCCGCTCGACCGTTTGTCCGCCGCCCGCGTTCACGTCGGCCAGCTGGAACCCGGCGATGCCGACGCGCTTCATCCACTCGAGATCTTTCGTGATCCCTTCCTTCGTGACGTTGCTCTGCGTCCAGTGCCACCAGGTGCGGGGTCGCGCGCTGGCGGGGGGAGTCCGGAAGCCGATCTCGAGCGAATCGGAGGGACGCTGCGCCGAGGCGACGCGGCAGGGCGAGACAGCGACGAGAGCAAGCGTCGCGAGCAGAGGGCGGGTGATGCGCACGTGGCGGGAGCGGGGAGTGGTCGCGGGCGTCAGCATAGTTACGGCGAAACCATGCGCACCGTTCGGCGGGCCGTCGTATGGAGATTGGGTGGCGTCGCAAGAGCGGGAGCACGGATGTCACGGATAAGTCGGAAACGGCCGGATTTTCGGCCAAGAGATCCGTGCTCCCGACCATCAAAGACCTCGAGGCTTCGGATGGAGAGATGTGTGTCCCGGTCCGAGCGTCTCGATTCGGAGAGGAGCCGATCCCGCAGTTCTGCAGTTCAAATCCGCGTCATCCGTGCTCCCGCTCTTGAGGAAGCCAACGTCGCTACACCAAACTCCCCGCCATGAAAGTGCCCTACGAGGACCTGCACGCCGTCCTGCGCGACGTGCTGCTGCGGGAGGGGATGGAGCGGGAGCGCGCCGATCAGTGTGCGCGGCTCTTCGCCGACTCGAGCCGCGACGGCGTCGCGTCGCACGGCGTGAACCGGTTCACGCGCTTCATCGTCATGGTGCGCAACGGGATGGTCGACGTGCACGCACGTCCGGTACGTGTCGCGACTCGCGGTGCCATGGAGCGGTGGGACGGCAAGCGCGGTCCCGGCAACCTCAACGCGTGGGCCTGCATGGCGCGCGCGATCGAGCTCGCCCGCGAGCACGGCATCGGCGCGGTCGGGCTGGGCAACTCCAACCACTGGATGCGCGGGGGCAACTACGGGTGGCAGGCGGCCGACGCCGGCTTGATCGGGATCTGCTGGTCGAACACGCTCCCCAACGTCCCGGCGTGGGGCACGACGATCCCGCTGATCGGCAACAACCCGCTGATCATCGCCGTGCCGCGCGCCGGCGGACACGTCGTGCTCGACATGGCGATGTCGCAGTTCTCGTACGGTGCGCTCGGCACGCACCGCATGCGAGGGCAGGAGCTTCCCGTCGTCGGCGGCTACGACGAGCGGGGCGAGCTCACGCGCGACCCCGGCGCGATCGAGCGGACGCAGCGCCTCCTGCCGATCGGCTTCTGGAAGGGATCGGGGCTGGCCATCCTGCTCGACATGGTCGCCGCGGTACTCGCCGGCGGAAAGGCGACGCACGACTTCACGACCGTCCCCGAAGAGGAATCGGGACAGTCGCAGGTGTTCCTCGCGATCGATGCCGGCTCGCTCGGCGCCACCGGCGAGAGCGGATCGATCGCCGACCGCATCGTCGAGGCGCTGCACGAGGGAGCGGCCGGCGCGGGTGAGAAAGCGCGCTACCCGGGCGAGCACACGCTCGAGGTGCGGGCGAAGAGCCTGAAGGAGGGAGTGTTCGTGGACGATGGGATGTGGCGTGAGGTGTTGGCGCTATGAAACAGCGCGCGATGCGCTCTGCGCGATGCGCGATGCGCTACTGCGTCGGGACGGTTCCGACCGCGCTGCTCACTGCGCTCGTTCTCGCTTCTGCCTCGGTCGCGCAGGCGCAGGTGCCGCGCAACCTGCTCACCGGTCGCACGAGCGAGGCACAGCTCGCCGCGATGCTCGTGCCGCGCGAGCGCTGGCATCCCTATCCCACGATCGACGAGCGCGCGCGGTGGGACGCCGTGCCCGCGTCGATCCGTCAGTCGTTCGTGCGGGCCGCGGAGCGCGAGGTCGGCGCCGACTGGGGAAGCATTCCCGCCGCGGTGACGCTGCGTTACGTGCGTGACGGCGACCGCGCGCAGTACGACAACATGAACACTCGCCGCCGCACGCGCCTCGCCACGCTCGTTACCGCCGAGCTGCTCGAGAACAAGGGGCGATTCGTCGACGAGATCGCGAACGGTATCTGGGCAATCTCCGAGCAGACGTTCTGGGGCTCCACGGCGCACCTCGGCGTGCAGAAGCGCGGCAGTGGTCTCCCCGACGTCACCGAGCCAGTGGTCGAGCTGTTCTCGGCCGAGACGGCCGCGCTGCTCGCGTGGACCGACTACCTGATGGGCGCCCGGCTCGACAAGGTATCGCCGCTGCTGCGCGAGCGGATCCGCGTCGAAGTCGACCGACGCATCCTGACGCCGGCACTGGAGCGAGACGATTGGTGGTGGCTGGGGTTCGGTCCGCGGAAGGACGTCAACAACTGGAATCCGTGGATCGCGTCGAACTGGCTGGCGAGCGCGCTGATCCTCGAGCGCGATCCGCAGCGGCGCGCGCGCACGGTCCACCGCATCATGCGCAGCCTCGACGTGTTCATGAACGGCTACCCGGACGACGGCGGCTGCGACGAGGGGCCGAGCTACTGGGACCGCGCCGGCGCGTCGCTGTTCGACAACCTCGAGCTGCTGCGCGGCGCGACGAATAGCGGCGTCGACATCTACGCCCATCCGCTCGTCCGCAACATGGGGCAGTACATCTATCGCGCCTACATCAGGGAGCAGTACTTCGTGAACATGGGCGACGCGCCCGCCAGGGTACGCCCGGATCCGGAGCTCGTGTACGCCTACGGCGCGCGCATCGGCGATCCGGTGATGACGGGGTTCGGTGCGTTCCTCGCGAAGCGGCGCGGCGAGTACCGCGCGGGCGCGAACACGCTCGGCCGCATCCTGCCCGCACTGCTGAGCACCGGGGAGCTGTCGAAGGCGACGCCGGCTGAGCCGCTGCTCGCCGACGTCTGGCTCCCCGATCTCCAGCTCATGGCGGCTCGCTCGGCGCCGGGAACGGCGGATGGGCTGTACCTCTCCGCCTTCGGCGGCCACAACGCGCAGAGCCACAACCACAACGACGTCGGCAACTTCGTCGTCTACGCCGACGGCAAGCCCGTGCTCGTCGACGTCGGCGTCGAGACGTACACCGCGAAGACGTTCAGCGCGAAGCGATACGAGATCTGGACCATGCAGTCGGCGTTTCACAACCTGCCGACGATCAATGGCGTGCAGCAGAAGGACGGCGCCGCCTTCCGTGCCCGCGATGTCCGCCACGCGGCCAACGCAACACGCGCGAGCCTGTCGATGGATCTGGCGGCGGCGTATCCGGCCGACGCGGCGGTGGACCG
>DATEOG010000204.1:0-6629 GCA_035274345.1 Gemmatimonadaceae bacterium | reverse complement strand
GTCGGTGCCCGTGGCGACGGAGAGCCTGGCGCATCGCAGTGCTGCGCGCGCCTCGCGCGAACGACGCCGGACGAGGCGACTGCTCCCGATCGCGCTCTCGGCGCTCGCATTCGCCGCGGTGGCAGCTGGAGCCTTTTGGCTCGGCGAGCAGCGCCGCGCGAGCTCGTCGCCGCCGCTCGTGTTCGGTCGGGCCTCGCGGCTGACGTGGGAACCTGGCCTCGAGGTGCATCCGGCCATCTCGCCGGACGGACGCGCAGTCGCGTATGCGGCCGGCACGTCGGCCGACACGCGCATCTTCGTGCGACAGATCGCGGGGGGACGCGCCGTCCGCGTGAGCGACGACACCACCGACGCGCAACAAGCGCCGAGCTGGTCGCCCGATGGCAGCCGCGTGCTGTTCCTCGCGCGTGGCGCCGTATTCAGCGCGCCCGCGACCGGCGGTCCGCCGCGACAGGAGATCCCGGCTACTCGCGACACGGCGATCACCGCGGCCACCTGGTCGCCCGACGGCCGGAGCATCGCGTACGCGATTGGACGCGCCGTCGCCATTCGTGGTGCAGACGGCAGCGCGCGGACGGTCGCGCGTCTTTCCGAGCCGACGATGTGCGCGTGGTCGCCCGACGCGGCGCTGATCGCCTGCGCGTCGGGCAACGCGCGGTACGTCTCGCTCGGTACGCAGTTCGGGAATCTGTCTCCCAACCGGATCTCAGTGATCCGTGTGCGCGACGGTGCCGTCGCGTCGGTAAGCGACAGCATCTCGATCAACGTGAGCCCGGTGTGGTCGCGAGACGGCCGGTGGCTCTATTACGTGTCCACACGTGACGGCAAGGGCGACATCTACGCGCAGCGCATGACGCGCGACGGTTTGGCGGATGGACCGACGCATCGGCTCACCACCGGACTCGGTGCGCATTCGATCTCGCTGTCGGGGGACGGGTCGCGGCTCGCGTATTCCCTGCTCGCCGCGACGTCGAACGTCTGGTCGCTGCCGATACCCACCGGTGGGCCTGTCTCCGCGGCGGCCGCGACGCCGCTGACGAGCGGATCGCAGGTGATCGAGAACCCGTCCGTCTCGTACGATGGAAAGTGGCTCGTCTTCGACTCGAACGTCGCGGGGAGCTCGGACATCTACCGGATTCCCGTCACCGGAGGAGAGCCGGAGCGGCTCACGAGCGATCCCTCCGAGGACTTCGCCGGCGTGCTCTCACCGGACGGCACCGAGGTCGCGTTTCACTCGTGGCGCTCGGGGTCGCGAGACCTGTGGGTGCAGCCGCTCGACGGCAGGCCCGTGCAGCACGTCACGCGCGGGCCGGAGCACGAGTGGACTCCCGAGTGGTCGCGCGATGGGCGTGCACTGATCTACCTCCATGGTGCGGGCATGGACACGCGATCGCTCTGGATCGTCCAGCGCGGCGCGAACGGCGCATGGGGAGCGCCGGTCCAGCGCTTCGCGGGGGGGAACTCGCCGAGCACGTCACCCGACGGGCACTCGGTGACGTACGCATCTCGCGAACTCGGCGGCTCCCTCATGGTTGCAGCCCTCGACTCCGGACCGTCCCGCACGATCCTGGACGGGACGAAGCCGGGAGTGCCGCAGATCGAGCGGCCCCGGTGGAGCGCCGATGGGCGAAGCATCTTCTTCAAGAGCCACGACGCGCGCGGACGCGCCTCGATCTGGTCCATCCCGGTCGACGGCGGAACTCCGCGCCTGCGCGTGTATTTCGATGACCCCGCACGCCCATCCTATCGCCCCCAGTGGGCACTCGGCCGCGATCATCTGTTCTTTCCGGTCGAGGACCGCCAGAGCGACGTGTGGGTGATGGAGACGACGCCGCGCTGACAGGGAAGCTCAGCGACCGGCTTTCGCGAAGCTGGCGAGGATCAAACGGATCAAGGGGTCAGACTCCTTGAAGGATCAAGGGGTCAAGGGATGGGATCAAGTGGATCAAGGGGTCAGACTCCTTGAAAGAATCAACGAGTCTGACCCCTTGAAATTTTTGAAATTCCTGCAAACTCGAACGAGAGGATCGGGCGCGATCGATGTCGACGTCAGATGGCGGCAGCGCTTCGCCGGTCGCCGCCATGCGTCGATCGCCAGAGGCGCCGGCCGAGCATGCGCTCCAACTCTGAACGGTGGTCGTCGAAGCCGAGAACCAGGCCCTGGTTCGTCGCCAGGCGAATGGCGTCGAGCTCAGGTGGCGCGAGCGGAGTGCCGAAGAGCGCGCGATAGGCCTCGCGTCGCGCCGGGACCGAGCGTCCGAGCGCGAAGTACACCGGATGCAGGCGCACGAGTGGGTCCGGATGACCCTCGGCGTTGCTCCTGTAGCTGGACCAGTGGTAGTCCGCCGGTGAACTCACCAGGCCGGCGCGGACCGGATTCGTCTCTATATATCGGCTGCACTGCAAGAAGTAGCGCTCCGAGTCGATCAGCGATGATCGGTAGCGACCTTCCCACAGGGTGCCTGTACGGCCATGACGGTCGTTGAAATACCGCACGTATCTGGTCCCCAGCGCGTGCATCATGCGAGCCGGCGCATCTGCCTCGCCGGCGGTGACGAGCAGGTGCGCGTGATTCGTCATGAGCACGTACGCGTGGATCGTGCAACGCGTACGCTCGCTGACCTGTAGAAGCGCCAGGAGATAGCGCTTGCGATCCGAGTCGTCGGTGAAGCACGCGGCACGGTTGTTCCCCCGCTGGATCAGATGGAGCGTGTGATCCGGGAGCACGACTCGCGGCGGACGTGGCATGCCGAGATGATGCGGTGCGATGCCGGCGCCCGCGTCATCGAACCAACGCAGTCCGCTCGTTTCAAGGGGTCGTTTCAAGGGGTCAGACTCCTTGATCGTTTCAAGGAGTCTGACCCCTTGATCGGGAGTCTGACCCCTTGATCGTTTCAAGGAGTCTGACCCCTTGATCGTACGAACCGGGCGACGTCTCTCGCCGCCTTCGTCTCGACGCCCGGCATTTGCAGGAAGCCGAGGTCGCGGAACCAGTCGATGAAGCGATACTGCCACGTGCTCATCGGCCTCGTGTTCGCCGCCGAGAGACCGCCCGTCATGCGGCCGCCATCCGGCAGCGAGTCCCCAGGATGTCGCCCGTTGCCGTAGACATGAATCTCGACGTTCGGCACCGACGCATCCAGCATGGCGTAGGCGTAGTCCATCGCCCACAGCGCGTGGATGCGATCGCCGGATCCGGCCGTGGCCATGAACGCCGGCGGCGCATTGCGCGGGATCGGCGGCGGCGTCGGGTTGCGGGCTGCGCTCGTCGACGGTCCGGTGGGATTGCGGACGGAGAACGGCGTCGGCCCAGGATAGATGATGCCGACGAAATCGGGACGAGAGCTCACCCCCGCGAGAGGATCGGAAGGGCCAGCGTTCCTTCGGTCGAACTCGTCGAACGACAGCGCCGACGGCGCGGACAGCTCGGCGCCGGCCGAGAAACCGATGATGCCGATCCTGTTCGGGTCGACGTTCCACGCCTTCGCGTACCCGCGCACGAGCCTGATCGCCTGCTGCGCATCGCGCACCGCGTCGATCTGCGCGTCGTACCCATCGCGGCGCAGGCGATTGCGCAGGATGACGGTGTTCACGCCGTACTGATAAAAGAACGGAACGAAGTCGGCACTCTCGCCCCCGACGTTGAGCGAGTTGTGCCCACCGCCGGCGACGAGGATCACCACCGCGCCGGTGTTCACGCCGCGATCGACGGGGTGGAACTCGATCGACGGGTTGTGAATGTTGACGATGCTGTTGATCCGGCCGGGCACCGTCTGACTCACGTTGTAGACCTCGGCCTCGCGCACGCGCTTGGCATTGAGGAATGGCGAGCCCGATGGGTAGAGCGGGATCACGATGCCGCCCGGCAGGATCGGCTGCGGAGCGTAGGGCGCGTCTGTAACGGGGCCGGGCTTCGGGATCCCGAGCGGAGACGGAGGCGCTGGCAGCGCCGACGTCTGCGCTGCGGCAGTGGACGTCGCGAGTACGAGTGCGAGCGGAAGCGTCGAGAGCGAGCGGGGCATGGGGGGAAGGTATCGTTCGCTCGCCCATTGGCGAATTCACTGTGCTACTGCACTGCCGCACCGCTAAGTAATTCAAGGGGTCAGACCCCTTGATCGGTTCAAGGAGTCTGACCCCTTGAACGCCTTGAACGAAGGAGTCTGACCCCTTGATGCGCTTGAAGGAGCGTCCGGGCGTACCAGATACGGCAGTGCCCTCCCTACGACGTCACCGGAGCTCTCCTCACCATCAAGTTGGCGACCCCACCGACTACCCCCGCTGCCAGCACCATGAGGGTGACACGCGGAGTCCAGATCGAGGCGATACCAAGCAGTGCGTCGAGCGAGCACGCTCCCGGACCGGCGAGCGCGATGGCAAGGGCGCCCGTGGCGTAGAGCAGGGGCACCTCGATCCCGTTCTGCATCGCGAAGACTCCGTGCTGCCAGTGTACGCTGATCGCCGCGACGATCATGACGGATAGCATGAGCGCCGGCCCGATCGGTCCGAACAAACCGAGTGCGACGAGCAGCCCGCTCACCACCTCCGTCACTGCGGCGGTCGAGGCGAAGAGTCGGCCCGAAGGGAATCCGAGCTGCACCATGAACTCGCCCGTCGCGTTGAGGCCGTAGCCGCCGAACCAGCCGAACAGCTTCTGGGCGCCGTGCGCCGCCATCAGCAGGCCGAGCACGAGCCGACCGACGAGCAGGCCCAGGGCGAGCATCTGCGGGTCGGTCGCGTAAGTGGTGTCCATGGTCTTGATGCCTCCGTCCGATGGTGAAGTGGACGGTGAACCGAGACCATTGGTTCCCATCCAATCTCAGGTTACATTTCGTAACCAGAAGCCTAAAAGTGCTCGGCCCCGCTGAGAAGACGGCACACCAACGTGCCCCAGTGACCTCGGAGTAACCATTGCCCACGACTCCAACCGCGCGCCCGACGCGAGCCCGCAAGTCGGCGCCGCCGCCGCCGCCCCCCGCCGAGATCGAGCACACGCCGGCCAACTGCCGCGCACGCGAGATGATCGTGCGCGTCGCGGACAAATGGTCGATGTACGTCATCCACGTTCTCGCCGACGCGGGCACCGTGCGGTTCAGCGAGCTGCGACGGCGCGTCGACGGCGTGAGCCAGCGGATGCTCACCGTCACGCTGCGCGGTCTCGAGCGCGACGGTCTCGTGCGCCGCACGATGCACCCCGAGGTGCCGCCGCGCGTGGAGTACTCGCTCACCCCACTCGGCGCGACGCTCCGTGAGATCGTGCGCGAGCTCATCGCGTGGTCGGGCGCGCACCTGGCCGAGGTGGACGCGGCGCGCGCGCGCTACGACGCACGCGCGAAGCTACCGCAGTGGACGACGAGCGACGTGTGAGCGAGCACGCCGATGCCACGCTGCGGCTGCGCACCGACATCGTCGTCATCGGCGCGGGGCAGGCGGGGCTCTCGTCGGCGTACCATCTGGAACAGCGCGGGCTCGCTCCCGTGCGCGGGTTCGTCGTGCTCGATCACGCGCCCGCGCCGGGCGGCGCGTGGCAGCATCGCTGGCCGTCGCTCACGCTCAGCACCGTCAATCGCATCCACGATCTTCCGGGCATGCGCTTCGCCGACGCCGTGGAGGCGACGTCGGCCGAAGTGAAGGCGGCGGAGGCCGTACCCCGTTACTTCGCCGCGTACGAGCGCGAGTTCTCGCTCCCCGTGTATCGACCCGTGCACGTGACGGTCGTCTGCGACCGCGGCGACCGGATCGTCGTCGAGACGGATCGCGGCGAGGTCTCGGCGCGCGGGATCATCAATGCCACCGGAACGTGGGAGCGGCCGTACATCCCCGAGGTTCCGGGCGCGGACCGCTTTGCCGGTCGGCAGCTGCACACGAAGGACTATCGCACCGCGTCGGAGTTCGTCGGCAAGCACGTCATCGTCGTCGGCGCCGGCATCTCGGCGATCCAGCTGCTCGACGAAGTCTCGCGCGTGACGACGACGACGTGGGTGACGCGGCGTCCGCCCGAGTTTCGTACGGGCCCGTTCGACGAGGAAGCAGGGCGCGCCGCGGTGAAGCTCGTGGAGGAGCGCGTGCGCGCAGGGCTGCCGCCGCGATCCGTCGTGTCGGTGACCGGCCTTCCGATCACGCCGGTGATCGAGGCGATGCGCGCGCGCGGCGTGCTCGAGCGGCGGCCGATGTTCAGCGAGATCGTTGAGGAAGGAGTGCGATGGGCCGACGGCACGACGCTGCGCGCCGACGTCATCCTCTGGTGCACGGGATTCCGCAGCGCGCTCGATCATCTCGCCCCGCTCGATCTGCGCGAGGAGAGCGGGGGGATCGTGATGACGGGCCGTCTGGCGACGCAGGTCGCGAAGGACCCACGCATCCATCTCGTCGGCTACGGACCGTCCGCGTCGACGATCGGCGCCAACCGGGCCGGTGCAGCGGCGGCGACCGAGCTGATGGCGCATCTCGGGCTTCGCTGAGGCACCAAGGTCATCCCGAGCGAGCGCAGCGAGTCGAGGGATCTGCACCCCCGGTCATCCCGAGGGAGCGCAGCGAGTCGAGGGATCTGTACTTCGGGATGTCCAGTGCAGATCCCTCGACTGCGCTCGGGATGACGGCGACGACTGCGCTCGGGATGACGGCGACGACTG
>DATEOG010000203.1:0-3464 GCA_035274345.1 Gemmatimonadaceae bacterium | reverse complement strand
GGGAGCACGCTCGACGACGCAGACGCGCTTGCCGAAGTACGCCGCCTGGGCGGCGCCCTTCTCGCCGGCGGGGCCGGCGCCGATCACGACGAGATCGAAGTGGTCGTGCTCGGGCTTGACGGTCAAGTCGCTAGGGGTGGGCTCGACGCCTCGGCCAGCGCGTCCTCTCGATAGACGATCCAGCCGGTGGTGTCCTCCGCCACCAGCTCGACCTCGGTGCCGAGCGGCAGCGTCAAGTTAGGACTGTCGTGTCCGGCTGGAAAGTCCATGAGCACCGGAACTCCGAGATCCGAGACGAGATCGAGCACGAAGTCCTCGAACTCGTCCTCCTCGGAGCGGTCGAGGGAGAGGTGGCCGAAGACGATGCCACGCACCTTCGACAGAAGGCCCGTGGCGCGCAGCTGCACCAGTCGCTCGTCGACGAACGACATCGGGTCTCTGACCTCCTCGAGGAAGAGAATCGCGTCGGTGGTGTCGATCTCGTACGGTGTGCCGATCGTCTGCTGCACGAGGGCGAGGTTGCCGCCGACGAGCCGTCCCGAGGCGCGGCCGGGCCGCACGGCGCGGGTGAGATCGCGGCCCATGCGCGTCGTCGGGCGAGGCGTGGTGAGTGCCGCGAGGAGCGATGCGGTCGTGGCGTCGCGCGCGCTGGGGATCAGGTCGTCCACGGTGGGGCCGTGGAATGCGCGCAGACCGGCGAGCCGCTCCAGCCAGATGTGGAGCACCGTGATGTCGGAATAGCCGACGAACGATTTCGGATGCGCCGCGAAGATGGCCGGATCGAGATAGGGAAGCATGCGCACTGCGCCGTAGCCGCCCGTACCGCCGATGAGCGCGGAGATGCGTGGGTCGATCCACATCTCGGTGAACCGCGCAGCGCGGCGCTCGTCCTCGGCGCGCGTGTACCTGCGGACCGTGCTCAGCTCGGGATCGACGATGACGCCGTAGCCGGCGCGCTCGAGGGAGCGGACGCCGCGGGCCAGCCATCCGCTCCGCGGGGCGTACGAGGATGCAACGACGCCGATCGTGTCGCCGCGCTGCAGCGGTTTGGGACGGAGGAGGGGTGGTCGCTCCTCCATGCGTCAGCTTTGCAGGGGAAGAGCCTGACGTGCATCGCGCTCGGACTCGAGTCGCGCCATGAACCGCTGCGCTTCGGCGATGCGCTCGACCTCGATGGCGATCGAGTCGACCGACTGCTGAAGCTGCGCGAGCTGCGCCTGGAGGTCCTCGGACGGCGCATGCTTCGGGTTGTCGATCCGCTTCACGGAGCGGTACGTGGCGACGCCTATGCCGCACGCGCCGGCGATCAGGCCGAGGGAGATCGCAACGACCTGCGCGAAGACCTGCATCTCGGGAATCATTGCACGGGGCGGTGGGGGACGTGGAAAGTATGCACCAGAACCTACGTCCCGCCCACCGTGCGGTTTCCGTCGTGGTCGTCAGGCGCTGGCCGCGGTCACCCCGCCGATGGGCGTGTCGGTGTTCTCGCCGCCAGCTTCGAGCGCGGGTCGCTCTTCGCGCAGAAGCTGTTCCACCGCGGCCTGCGCGGCGATCGATTCGGCGATCTGGTCGCCGACGCGCCGCGCCGCGTCGAGCGACGCGGTGACGGACTCGATGCCGGCGCTGCCCATCTGCAGGCGGAGCAGGTCGAGCCGGATGTTCTCGAGGGCAGTCACGGTCGTGGCGAGGCGCTCCGCGGCGAGCTGACGCGTGGCGCGGAGCTCTTCGGCCACGCGGGCGCGCTCGGCGTCGGCCAGCGCGTCACCGCCGCGCTCGAACACGGCGAGCTGGTCATCGAGCTTGACGATGCTGTCGCGGAGGCGGCCGGCGTCCCCCTCGAGGCGACGAACGGTGTCGGGCAGCGCGGCGAGCTCGCGGCGGGACGCCTTCGGCAGCGCCTCGAAGAGGTGATCGGTGGCGCGGCCAAGGGCGACCTCGGTGAGGAGGGGCATGCCGATGGCCGGGCGGTCAGCCTTCTTCAGGCCGAGCGAAGCCAGCTTGGCGACGCGGGCGCCCCACTTCCCCTTCCAAAAGGCGATGGCGCGCGAGGTGAGGCGGCTGGCGAGATGCAGGCGGACGTACTCGCCGGCCAGCGCGACGCCGGAGAAGGTGGTTCCGACAAGACCGAAAAACAGTATGCCGTACTGGAGAGCCATGAGCTGGTCGGCGATCTCGAACTTGCCGCCGTGCGCATGAGTGGCAAGAAAGCGTGCGGCCTGCTGTCCGAGATAGACACCGAGTCCGACAGTGCCGATCGAGACTCCGAACAGAATTCGCATGATGCGCCTGAAGAGCGGCGAACTCTGACGTCGCTCGTACTCGAGCTCCTCCGCGAGTGCGAGCTGATGCTCTCGCATGGCCGAGTGCAGATCGTCGACGTGGTACCCCTCGCCGAGAACGCGACGCAAGCGGAAGTACGTCGGCACGAAGCTGACGCCGACCAGAGGCACGAATGGCGCCAGGAAGGAGAGCGCGAAGCGCGTCGTGTTCCAGACCTCGCCAGTGTTCGCGAACGCCAGCATGAGTCCCGTCATGGCGCCCATGCCGACGAAGCCCAATCGCGCCGGCACCTCTTTCTGCCCCTGACTCAACCACACTCGCAACGGCGCCGGAATCTCCTTCGCGTGCTCGAACGCCAGATCGATCGCCTCGGCGAAGCTCTCCGCGTTGCGATAGCGTCGAATGGGGAGCTTGTGCAGGCAGCGCTCGACCGCAGCGGCGAGCCGCGGAGGCACCGACGACGCCACGCTCGTGATCGCCGGCGCAGCGGTGGTCAGATGCTGGTTCACGACGTCGGCAGCCGTCTCCCCATCGAACGGGAGGCGTCCGGTGAGCGCGTAATAGCCAACCACTCCTAGCGAGTAGAGGTCGCTGCGTACGTCGACAGGCTCGCCGGCGGCCTGCTCGGGACTCACGTAGTGCGCGTTGCCCATCACGCGGCCGTCGGCGGTGAGCGCGCTCGCATGTGCCGCGCTGGCGATGCCGAAGTCGGTGACGAGCGCACGCTCACTGCCGCGCTCGAGGAGGATGTTCTCGGCGCTGACGTCGCGATGCACGATGCCCGCCCCGTGCGCGTAGGCGAGCGCCCAGGCGACCTCGCGCAGCACGCGCGCCGCCTGGCCCGGGAGCAGCGGACCGCGCGAGCGGATCCGTTCGCCGAGGGTGGTCCCTTCGACGAACGCCATGACCATGTACACGAAGCCCCCGCGCTCGCCCACCGCGTACACCGGCACGATGTTCGGATGCGTGAGCGCGGCGGCGGTCTGCGCCTCGCGCAGGAACGCCTCACGGAGCTCGGCGCGCTCGGCGAGCGCGGGCGGGAGGACCTTGATGGCGACGGGCCGTGCGAGCCGGACCTCGCGCGCGAGATAGACGATGCCCATCCCGCCGCGGCCGAGCTCGCGCTCGAGGGAATAGCGTCCAGCCACTGCCTCCTGGAACGCGAGGAATGTCGCGTCGACCTG
>DATEOG010000202.1:0-8614 GCA_035274345.1 Gemmatimonadaceae bacterium | reverse complement strand
TTCCGTGAGCCTCCGACTGGTACCGGGTACGCGCTACGTCCGTCGTACCCGGTACTCGCAGCGGCAGTTCGCTAGTGCGCCGCCGCTGTCGCCTCCTGCTCCTGATGCGTCTCGGTGATCACGCGCTGCGCCGCTTCGCCGGGCATCTCCTCGTAGCCCTTGAACTCTCGCCGGAGTCGGGCGCGCCCGTGGGTCATCGACTGGAGCGCGCTGGCATAGAGGTGGAGCTCCGATTGTGGAACGATCGCGCGGACGCGGCTGCCACGCATGTCCGCCGGCGCCGGCTCGGTGCCGAGGATCTGCGCGCGACGCGACGAGAGATCACCGAGCACGTCGCCCAGACAATCGTCGGGGATGATGACGTCGACTTCGTCGAGCGGCTCGAGGAGAACCGGCTTGCACTTCGGCGCCACGGTCTTGAACGCGAGGATCCCGGCCATCTTGAACGACATCTCGTTCGAGTCGACCGTGTGGTACGAGCCGTCGAACAGCTCGACCTTGAAGTCGACGAGCGGATATCCCGCGAGCACGCCACGTTCGGCCGCCTCCTGGACTCCCCGCTCGACCGCCGGGATGAACTTGCTCGGGATGGAGCCTCCGACGATCTGGTCGTCGAACTGGAAGCCGGCGCCCCGGGGCACGGGCGCGATTCGCACCCAGCAGTCGCCGAACTGACCTCGGCCGCCCGACTGCTTCTTGTGCCGTCCCTGGCCTTCGGCGCGGGCGCGGATCGTCTCGCGATACGCGATCCGTGGGCGATTCAGCTCCGCCGCGACGCCGAACTTCCGCTTCAGCTTCGCCAGCACGACCTCGAGGTGGCGCTCGCCGAGACCCGAGACGAGCGTCTCGTGCGTCTCGGCGTTCCAGTGCGATTCGAAGCTCGGATCCTCGTCGTGCAGCCGATGGAGCCCCGATTGCAGCTTCTCCTCGTCGGTGCGGTTGACCGGGGAGATCGCCATCTGGACGAGCGGCTGGGGAAAGCCGATCTGCTCCAGTCGCACCGGATGCGCGCGCGTCGAGAGCGTGTCGTTCGTGTGCGTGTTGCGCAGCTTGGCGACGCACCCGATGTCGCCGGCATGGAGCCGCGGCACCTCGATGCGGTCCCGGCCCAGCGTCACCGAGAGATGATTCAGCTTCTCGGCGCCCGCGCGCGTGGCGTTGAATACCTCGTCACCGTTGGCGACCGAGCCGGACAGGATGCGGAAGAGGCTGACGTCGCCGACGTGCGGCTCGCTGTGCGTCTTGAACACCAACGCGGCGAACGGAGCGTCGTCGTTGGCGTGGATCTCGACCGTCCTGTCGCCCTCCGCACCGACGAAGGCGTGGATCTCCTCCATCTCCCACGCGTTGGGCATCAGCTCCACGATCGTGGAGAGGACTGCGCGCGTTCCGTAGTTGTGCGTGGAGGAGACGCAGAAGAGCGGAAACAGCTCCATTCGCTTCATGGCGTCCTTCATCGCGCGGATCGCCTCGTCGCGTCCGATCTCACCTCCGTCGAGGTAGCGCTCGAGCAGCGAATCATCGGTCGCGGCGATCGTCTCGATCAGCTCGGCGTAGTAGCGGTCGAACTGAGGCTGTACCTCCTCGGGAACTTCGGTCTCCTCGTAGGCGCCGGTGCGGCTGCCGCGCGCGTACACGTGCGCCTTCTTGTCGAAGAGATTCACGATCCCGTGGAAGTTCGGTCCCTCGCCGACGGGAACTTCGATCGGGATCACCTTCGACGTGAGGCGCGACTTGATCTGCTGATAGATCGCATCGAAGTCGGCGTGCTCCTTGTCCATCATGCTCACGACGAAGAGCACGGGATCGCCGCGTGAGATCGCCTCCTGGAACATCCGCTCGGTGCCGACCTCGACGCCGGCGGTCGCGCCGATCACGCAGAGGGCGCCGTCGGCGGCGGCGAGACCTGCGATCGCGTCGCCCTGGAAGTCGAGGAATCCCGGCGTGTCGAGCAGGTTGATCTTGGTGTCCATCCACTCGGCGAAGGCGCAGCCGAGGTTGATGGAGTATCCGCGCTCCACCTCTTCGGGTGCCGAGTCGGTGAGCGTGGTGCCGTCAGCGATGGTGCCGTGACGTTTACTAGAGCCGGACACGAAGGCGAGCGCTTCGACCAGACTGGTCTTGCCGCTCGCCCCGTGTCCGACCACCGCGATGTTGCGAATCTCCGATCCCCGATACTCTCGCATGCGCGTGCCTCACGTCTGAGCTATGAGAGTGTGCCGACTGGAGGGGCAGCGCGGAGCCAGACACGCAGCGTGTCGTCGCCGGCCTCGAGGAGGGCGAGTGGGTCCACCGCCAGAGCGCGTACCGATTGGCGCCCGTCGCTGATGCAGCGAAACACGAGGGCGCCCCCGGGTTCGTCGCGCTCTTCGAGCGCGGCGCTCCAGAGGCGCCCTTCGTCGTCGGTGAACACACGCTCGCCCCCGGACGACCGTTGCGGCGGGTTGCGCGTGGAAGCTCTCTGCACTGCACCACCTATGATGCGGTCGAGTAAGACATGCGAGGGGGAGAGGGGAGTGTCAAGCGGGGTGCTCCGGTCCGGGGGCTCCCGGAAAATGGCGGTGGTGGGTGGTGAGTCGTGGGTATTGGGTGAAGCGTTTGCAGTCACCCACCACCCAACACACACAACCCACCACTCATTACCCACCACTCAAGTCCACCACTCAGGAACGAAACGGGCCCCGCTGTCCCAGCCGAGGCCCGATCGCTATGTCGCCATTCTCAGACGAGTCAGGATTCGTCGATCAGTCTCCGTCGTAGTCGAAGGCCAGGGCGTCCGCTTCGCGCAGGCGGTCGAGAACACTTTCCAGCGGTGCGAACACCGGGGCGGTGAGGCCGATGATCGGACCCACGGACACCGTGATCGCGCGGCGTGCGCCTTCCGGCCAGTCGGGCATCGAGAGTCCGGCGACGAGACGCCGGATCATGTGACCGCACTCACCAAGAAGTTGTGACGCGGTGGCATGGAGGATCTCGAGCGGGATCTCGAGCTCGCGGCTCACCAGTTGACCCGTGCGCGCGTCGCGCCACGCTGCATCACCGATGGCGCCGCGTTCTGCCCAGACGCCGAGATGACGAATGGCGCTGCCGTTCTCGTGCCCTTCCCCGGTCCGGTGCGATTCGACGGCGGCCGCGAGAGCCAGCGCGAGCAGCTCGACGTTCGGCACACCATAGAGCGTCACGACGTCGCGTGCGGGTCGCTCGGGGGCAAGCGACGACGGCGCGGTGTTGACGTGTGCAAGCACCGGCGAGTGTTCGGGGCTTTCCTCGAGCATCACGAGGACATCCATACCCCCTCCCTGAAAAGTGACCTGTTCGGCCACGGTACTCCCAGACGACGAGCATGCCCAGGTCGACGATCGGACGCAGTCACGCGCCGATCCTCTCAGATCCAAACACGACCGATGCGCTAAAGTTCCGCGCTGCCTGTCACGCACGTGTGTCGCTCGCGTCCCGAAGCGGGAACGGAGCGGCGAGAGCGCCGACCGGTGCTCTAGTCGCGACTTGCGCTCGCGCCTGGTGAAAAGGCAACTCGCATGCCCAGCACCAGTGCGCTCGCGCCAGCGAGGTAGAGCGCGCGCATCTCCCCGATGGAAAGGAGTGCGGACAGGCCGCCATCGACGCGGGCCACGAGGTGGACGTGGAGGAGATAGCCAACGAGAGCTACTCCCGCTGCCGCGAAGACAGCGCGAGACGTGCGAAACGATGGTGCGAGCCTCGCGACGACCATTCCCGCCAGCGTGCTCACTACAAGCACCACCACAACCCCCGTGAACGTCACAACGGCATCGAAGCCCCACACGCCGTCTGCACGTGTGCCAAGCAGCGTGTATGCTGTGGCGTTCAGCGGACGAAGTGCGGTGCCGGCGCGACGCCCTATGCCGATCAGCAACCCCAGCACGGCGCCCGACGCAACGAGCCCGGCCGCGACGCCCCGCGCTGCGACGGAGGATTCGCGTGGCCGTGCGCCGCGGTCGGGCGACGTCGATGGAGGGACGATCGAGGGCGCGCTCATTCCGGAAAAGAATCGACGCGAGCGTACGCGCGGTAGTGTCGGAAAACGAACGCGCCCACCTCATCAGTGGGCGCGTCGCTTGTCGAGCGGTGGCGGTTCGGCCCGACGGGTCAGGGACAGCCCTCTTCACCGGGTTCGCAGGTTCTTCCCGATCCGAGACCGTAGCCTGATTCGTACATGGAGAAGTGCTTGATTCGTCTGGCCGAGATGCCGGAGAAGGTATCGACGTACGTGCGCATCGACGCGTCGCTCGTCGTCTCGTCGACCAGTGCCGCTCCCGCCGTTGGCGCGTAGAAAATGTTGAAACGAGAAAGATCACCCGTCGCACCCTTCGCGTCGGGCGAATACATGAGCAACCACACCCAGCTCGACGCGCTCGACGACGGCACGAAACGGAGCGCGGGACTGAAGTCGATCGAAGTCACTCCGTCCTTCCGTCGAACCTCCGCGTGCACGCGCAACTGCTTTGCGATGGGCGAACAGATATCGTCCCACGTGCCTTGCCCGTAGGTGCTCGTGGCTGGATCGCACACAGAGCCCGCGGGGAACACGACGGCGTGATTTCCGAGGAGGAAGACAC
Source organism: Gemmatimonadaceae bacterium (assembly GCA_035274345.1). Classification (GTDB taxonomy): domain Bacteria; phylum Gemmatimonadota; class Gemmatimonadetes; order Gemmatimonadales; family Gemmatimonadaceae; genus AG11. The sequence continues at coordinate 4,019 of DATEOG010000202.1, read as the reverse complement.
CGCCATTCGGCCCGACGTAGAAGTCCCCAGAGGTCGAGTCGGGAAGACCGCCGCTGAGGGCCAGTGAGGGTCGCCCCTGCGGGGCAAGCTTCATGGGCGCCGGCGCAACCGCGGGGGCAGCGAGGGTCGGCGACCCGGACTGGGTGACGAGACCGTCGCGGCAGCTCGCCAGCACCGTGAGGAAGATCAACGGAGCGGCGGAATACCATCTAGTGCGACGCATGAATTCACCTGCTGGGACGGCAGCACGCGAGACGTGTCCTGCATCGGACGACGGTCTCGTGCATCTACTGCTTGCTAGGCGCGCCGCACTCCGCGCGCATGTTGCCGGCAGGACCTGAGAGGAATTGCAAGCTCCGCCGGCACTGTATACCAATATGGCTCTCTTCCGACTTTGGTCAACAGCTTTTCGGACTGTCGAATCGCAATACACCGAATCGCTCCCGAAACCTCGGCATCTCGAGGAGCTCCCGGCGAGCCTCGTAGCGTCGAACCACATCGCCGATGGCCTGCGGAGCGTGGCTCCGGATCATCTCGCCGAACTCGGCCAACAGCCATCCGGCTCCGTACAGGTCCCTGGATTCGGCGAGCGCCAAGGCACGCGTGAACAGCTCGTAGCCCTCGTCCCACGACGTGCGAAACGCCAGGTAGATCGGTAGCGCTTCGACCAGCTCCCGACCCTGAAACCAGCCCGGCAGTCCCTCGATCAGCTCCTTCAACTGCTCGCTCAGCCGGGATGCCTCGTCGACACCGCCGAGCGCCAGCCGACAGAGCGCCATACCTGCGAGCGCTCCCGCCTTGATCTCCGATTGTCCGACTCGCTCCGCGAGCTCCATCGCCAGCTCGTAGGTCTCGCTCGCTCGTTTGAAGTCGCCCTGCTCTCGGGCAACGTGTCCCAGGTTGTACGCCACCGCGATCTGAAGCTCGGTCTGCTGGGCCTCGGCGCCGAGCCGAAGGGCCTCCCCCAAGCTCTGAGACGCGTCCTCGTAATCGCCGCTCCTGAGTGCGACTACCCCGAGGTTGAGGTATGCTCGAGCCCACAGATCGATCAGCTTGGCGGTCCGGGCGAAGGTGACGGCGGACTGAAGGCTTTCCCGGGCCGGTGCGAACCGGTTCGCCGTCAGCTCGAGAAATCCGATGTTGTTCAGCAGCCGGACCCGCCGGAAAACATCGCTCAACGGAACAATCAGCTCGAGCGCGTCACGAAAGAGCTCGCGTGCGCGCTCTGGCTCCGAGAGCACGATGCACAGCGCCAGTCGATTGTACGAGTCGCAGAGGAGGACCGGATCTCCGACACCCTCGGCGATCGTCACGCACTGCTCGGCCACGCGCTGCGCTTCGCGGTGATCGCCGAGGCGCCCGAGCATCTGAGAGGCGACGAGGAGAATGGACGCGCGCTCCGCGTGCGCTCCAGCGAGCGTCGCCTCATCGACGAGAGCCACCAGGGCATTCAACGTCTCGCGGGCCGTCTGCCCCCGCTGCATCCGAACCAGCGTCTGCATCCGCTTCAGCTTGATCGCCTGGACCGGGTCGTCGTCACCCTCGTAATAGTTGAGCGCGAGATCGCACAGCGCCTCCGCGTCCTCGTAGTGCCCGGCCGACTCCGAGAGCTCCGCAAGCCGAACTCGAACGCTCGCCAGCGCGGCCGCGGACGGCGCGTGCCTCGCCGCCGAGGTGAGCAGCGCGGAAGCCGCTCCCGAGTCGTGGAGCGCAAGCGCGGCATCTGCCGCCAACACGGCGTACCTGTGCGTCTCGGCGCCCTCTCCCGCAGCCTCGAAGTGTGAAGCGACGAGCGACGGTGGCGCACCCGAATTCGCCAGCGCTACCGCCACCCGGGCGTGCAGCTCGCTGCGCCGAGCGGGCTCCAGACTGTCCCGAACCACCCGCGCGAGCTCATCGTGCGAGAACTGGTACGATGCGCAATCCCGATCGTACGTCGGAGTGAAGATCCGCGCGTCCACCAGGCAACGGATCCCGTCGTTGAGCTGATCCTCGTCCCAGGTCGCCGCTCGGAGCAGGAACGTTTCGTCGAATTCCCGGTCGAGTGTGGCGACGAGCTCCAGCACCGCCCCGCAATGCGCCGGCAGGCGCTCGAAGCGGCGCGCGATCACCTCGGTGAAGCCGACGTCCGACGGCAGCCCCTGCAGATCGCTCCAGCGCCAGCGCTCTCCCTCGCGAGCGAGATGCCCACCCTCCTCCAGGTCGCGCAGCAGATGGACCACGTGCAGCGGATTCCCCTCGGTATGTCTATAGAGGTAGGCCAGGAGGTCACGCCCCGCTTCCCCGTGCGACATCGCCCCCTCGACCCAGCGCTTGACGTCGTCCCGCGTGAGGCGCGTCATGCGCAGCTCGTCGTGATGCGGGCGTGAAGCCAGACGCGACCAGCGCTCCAGCGCGTCGTCCGATCGCTCATCCGTGCGGATGGTCAGGGCGATCACGATGCGCTCGCTCTCCAGCTGCGGCACGATGTGCTCGAGCGCGTCCCACGACGCGGCGTCCGCCCACTGCATGTCGTCGAGCAGGATGAGCAGCGGCCGCTGCTGCGCGGCGAGGCGGAGGAAATCGGCGAGCTCCTCCAGCAGCCGTACCTTGCTGCCACCGCGCGTGAGCTCCTCCGGCGCACGTTCCAGCGACGAATCCAGAAGCGAAAGCTCACGCCACACTCGCGTGCTCTTCACGGGGAGGCGGCGCACCGAGCGCAGCACCTCGCTCCAGAGCGCATACGGCTCTGGCAGGCGCTGCTCGTGACAAGCCGCGCTGACCAGAGAACCGCCACGAAGCCGCACCTCCGGACCGAGCATCTGCACGAGCGAGCTGCTCCCGACGCCGCTCTCGCCGATCACGGCGACCACTCGCGCCACTCCGCGCGACATGTCGTCCAACGACTCGGACAGCCGCGCGAGTGGCTCGGCGCGACCCACGAATCGCTCGAGGTCGAGGCCGCCGACGAGGCGCGCCTGCGCGAACGCGGCGTTGTCGTCTCCGGCGTCGGCCTGGGCCCGCCGTGCCGCACGCACGAGGTGGTCGAAATCCCCGCCGTGCTCCGGCGCGGCCGCCGCGCCGAGCGAGAGCGTGACCCGGATCGGCTGGTCGGTGACGCCGCCGGTGAACCGGTGGGTGCGCACGGCGGCGAGGAGTCGTGCCGCGATCGGCTGCGCGACGAGCATCGGGCCGTCGACCAGGAGGAGCAGCTCGTCGCCGGTCAGGGCGACGGCATCGGTGCCCCGCAGGCTTCGCCTCATGAGCACCACGAGCTCCCGAAGCATCACCTCGACACGCCGCGGATCGATCTGGGAGCGAAGCTCGACGAGTCGCGCCGGCACCGCCGACATCACGACCGCCGGCCGCATCGACGCGACCGAGCTCGCCATCACGGCCAGCTCGGCGGGGGTTACATGTGGTGCGAAATCGTCGGCGAGCATGGTGGGGCGCATGCGACGGACAGCTCGAGGGGCGGCGGCAGCGACGCCGACGACCTCCAACCCTAGGGCCCGGAACCTCGCAATGGCAAGCGGGACCACTCGACCGGCCTTAACCTCTGCCGTTCGCCATCGTCAATCATTCAGGCCACTCTTCATTACTCAACGACTCAGGCCGGCGACGCATGCGCCAACTCCCACGCCTTCTCGTTCTTTCCCTGCTGGCCGTCGGCGTCTCGTGCGTGCCGGCGGGTTCCGGCGCGAACCACGCCACCTCGGCGGCATCGCCGACGCGGCTGGTCGTCGTGCCGGCGACGGAGCCGCGCGAGCAGACGGCGGATCAGCAGGTCCGCCACGCCCTCGACCGGTTGGGGTTCGGCCCGCGGCCTGGTGACGTGGCGCGAGTCCGCGCGATGGGCGTCGACGAGTGGATCGCGCTGCAGCTCGCCCCCGACCGCATGCAGAACGCCGCCACCGATGCGCTCGTCGCGTCGGCGTTCGAGACGTATCACGCCGACTCGCGTGAGCTCGTATCGCTCGCACAGGCGGGCCAGCAGGCGATCCGCCAGCGCGCGCGACAGGCCGCACAGCAGGGTGACA
>DATEOG010000201.1:0-8006 GCA_035274345.1 Gemmatimonadaceae bacterium | reverse complement strand
CTTCCACTTCCACCAGCTTCCCTTCCGCCGCCCGACGCCGTACTCGGAGTCGAGCCGCTTGAGCATGATGCCCTCCGCGCGCTGGTCGCGCGCATCGCGATGGGCGGCGCGCGCATCCTCCCACGACGCGAGCGCGATCGTGGGCGAGAGCACGAACGCGAGTGCCAGCGGCGCGCGCTCGACGACGCGTGCCAGCTCGGCGCGGCGCGTCGCGAGTGGCTCGAGGCGCAGATCGCGTCCCTCGTGCTCGAGCAGATCGTACGCGATGAGCACCACCGGCACGTCGGCGAGGATCTTCGGACCGAGCTTCTTGCGGCCGATGCGCCGCTGGAGCTGTGCGAAGGGAAGCGCGACACCCTGCTTCCACGGCATGATCTCGCCGTCGAGCACCGTGCCGTCGGGGAGATGTTCCGCCGCGTCCGCGAGCTCGGGAAAGCGATCGGTCACGAGCTCGCCGCCGCGCGACCACACGTACGTCCGCCCCTCGCGCCGAATGATCTGCGCGCGGATGCCGTCCCACTTCCACTCCGCTTGCCACTCGTCCGCCTCTCCGAGCGATTCGAGCTCGCCCTCGAGCGCATAAGCGAGGTAGAACGGGAAGGGGCGCGAGACGTCGGCGTCGCGGCTGTCCGACGCGACCAACGCGGCGAAGCTCTCTCCCGTCGGCGCCCAGTGGCCGCTCAGCCGGTGAGCGATCACTCCTTCATCGACGCCGCTCGCTCGTGCGAGCGCGCGCGCCACGAGCTGCTCCGACACGCCCACGCGAAAGCTGCCGGTGATCAGCTTGTTCCAGATGTAGCGTTCGGCGCCCGACAGATCCGTCCACGCCGCGAATACCGCGGCGCGCTGCTCGTCCTCGGTCATGCCGGCCAGCGGCAACAGTCGCTCGCCGACCCATCGGTACAGCGGCACATCGGCGGGCGCAGCGGCTCCATCGTTCGTCGGGAGCAGCAGAGCAATGGTCTCGGCGAGATCACCGACGCTGTTGTAGCACTCGTCGAAAAGCCAGTCGGGGACGCTCGCCACCTCCATCGCCCATTGCGCGATGCGCCGTACGGGGATGAGCCGCTTGGGCCGGCCGCCGGAGAGGAAGTACACCGCCCACGCCGCGTCGGCCGGCTCGGCCTCGCGGAAGTATTCCGCCATCGCTGCGACTTTCGCGTTGGTCGACGTCGTCGAGTCGATTCGCGAGTACAGGCGCGCGAACGCCTTCATGCGATCGCGGCCTCGTCGGCGACGGCGGGCGTCTCGTCGTTCTCACCCTCCCAGTGGCTCGCGATCGAGCGCGCGTTGAGACCTCGCTCGGTCAGATAGCGCACGACCTGCTCGCGATAACCGTGCGTGACCCACACGTTTTCCGCTCCCGTGGACTCGATGGCGGCGAGGAGCGCGGGCCAGTCCACGTGGTCGGAGAGCACGAACCCGCGGTCGATCGAGCGGCGGCGGCGCGCGCCCCGCACCTGCATCCAGCCCGAGGCGAACGCGGTGGAGAGGTCGCCGAACCGGCGCAGCCACGTGCTTCCAGCCGCCGAGGGTGGCGCGACGATCAGCGCACCCGCGTAGCTCGTCCCCTTCGGCTGCGCCGCCACCGGCGCGGTGTCGTGCAACGCGACTCCGGTGGCGCGATAGTCGAGCGTGAGCCGCTCGACCGCGCCGTGCGTGAAGATCGGTCCGATCCCCGCCCCGAGCATTCCCGCCAGTACACGCTGCGCCTTGCCGAGCGCGTACGCGTAGACGAGCGACGCGCGCCCCTGCTCCGCGTTGTCGCGCCACCACGCGCGCATGTCGGCGAAGGTGTCCTCCTGCGCGCACCACCTGTAAATCGGCAGCCCGAAGGTGGACTCGGTGATGAAGGTGTGGCAGCGCACCGGCTCGAATGGAGTGCACGTCGGATCGGGCTCGGTCTTATAGTCGCCCGAGACGACCCACACCTCACCCTGGTGCTCGAGCCGGACCTGGGCCGAGCCGAGGATGTGCCCCGCCGGCACGAGCGAGAGCCGTACGCCATTCACCTCGCGCGAATCGCCGAAGTCCAGCAGCTCGATCGACGCCTGCTCGCCGAGCCGTGTGCGCAGCACGAGTGCGCCCTCGCGCGACGCGAGGTAGTGGCGGCTCCCCCAGCGCGCGTGGTCGCCGTGCGCGTGTGTGATCACCGCGCGGTCCACGGGGAGCCAGGGATCGATGTACAAGTCTGCGGCCGGACAATACAGGCCGCGATCGGTGATGCGGAGCACGTGGGGAGCGGAAGCGGTGCGAACGAAGAACGCCGGCCAGGGGAGCAAGAAGCATGACGCTCCCCCGACCGACGTGACCTCCCGTCGCGGCCGCCTCGCAGCGGCTCAGAGCTTCACGATATCGACGCGGCGGTTATTGGCGCGGCCTTCCGGCGTCGCGTTCTTCGTGACCGGCTTCGTGTCGCCGTAGCCCTTGGCGGTGAGCTGGTCGCCACTGATCGCGAAATCCGCCTCGAGCGCAGCCTTCACCGCGTCCGCGCGTGCCTGGCTGAGCGTGAGGTTCGAGGCCGCCGATCCGACGTTGTCGGTGTGGCCCTGGATCTCGACCTTGAGATCCGGATGCGCCTTCAGCGCCGCCGCGATCGCCTTCAGCGTCGGCGTCGACTCGGGCTTGAGGTCCGACTTCCCGGACTGGAACAGGATTCCCTGCGTCGTCCAGCGGCCGCTCGCCGACAGCTCGTCGTAGATGTCCTTGTTGCTCTCGGCGACGCGAATGCGCGACACGTACACCGCGTTCTTCTCGTCGTCGCGGCCCTGCAGATACAGCGCGAGCGTGCGGCCGCGCTGGAAGCCGGCGTTCGGGATGTTGGCGAGGCGCTTCTCGTCGGCGTACAGCTTGAGCGCCTGGCCGTCACCGAGGATGCGGAAGGTCGCCGCCTGTCCGACGTAGCGCTGCACATCTGCGTCCTTGGCCATGATGCTCATCCCCTCGACGCCGCCGCCGATCACGTCCAGGCCGTTATGTCCCCAACCCACTCTCGTGTACTTGGTGTCGTTCAGCGCTCCGCCGCCGGTGATCTCGAACGTGTTGGCGGCCACGCCGCGCGAGTCGCGGTTGATGACGTCCAGCTCGATCGTGAACTTCTGCGGCAGCACCTCGGGGAGCGGAATGAGCAGAATGCTGTAGCTCGACGCCTTGAGGACGTGCTGTCCGCCATCGAGCTCCACCACCTCCATCCCGCCGCTCTTGAAGGTGAGACGCTTCGGGAAATTGCCGACCTGGTCCTCGCTGAAGTCGGTGTAGAAGATCGTGCGCGCGCCGGGGACGAAGTCATAGTTCGCCCACTCGCGGCGACTGACCGGCGCGCTGGAAACGGCCGCCGAGCCGTTCGAGGTGGACACCACGGGCTGCGCGACAGCGGAATCCGCGGCCGGCTTGTCGCTCATTGCCTCGCCGACCTTCTTCCCGACTTTCTCCGCAGCCTTCTCCGCGGCTTTCTGTTTGATCCGGTCCTTGAGCGAGCCGAACTGCGCGTCGGCGGTGTTGCTCACGCCGAGCGTCGCGGCCGCGGCGATCGCGAGCGCGAATGGGAGAGTACGAAGGTGAGTCGACATCGATACACCAGCGGTAAGGGGAGATACGGGAAGGATCCAGAGCCGTAAACATCTGATATGCGGCCCCTTCCCGGGGCTGTCAAGCGACCGTGCGCGACACCCCCGGGCTGCTCGAAATCCCCCTCCTCCCCTCAGCGCGACGCGCTGCGCTTCTCCTCGTCGATCAGCCGAAAGACGGCCTCCAGCGCCGGGTCCTGACCGGCGAAGTACGCCTGCGCGGTGAGCTGAACTGGGACATCGGGGCTCATCTCGCGCCGCTCGTCGAAGACATTCACGCCGAGGTTCCAGCGCACCACGCTGAACTCCCCGTTGGTGCGACTGTACGGGAGTGTGACGGACGTCGGGTCGCCGTGAAGGTTGCAGCACTCGCTGCTCGCCTCACCGACCCAGACGGGGCTGACGAGCCGCTCGAGATCGGTGATGAAGTTGGCCGTCGCCGAAAAGGTGCGGCGGCCGATCAACGCGTACACCCGATGGGTGGAGTCACGGCTGAACGCGATCACCGTGCGCAGCAGCTCGACGTAGAGGTTCGTCGACCCGCCGTTGTTGTGGCGCATGTCGAGGATGAGGTTGCGCCGCTTCGCCGTGTCGAGCACCGACCCGAGGCGTCGGCCGAACGCGGCGAGCGTTTCGTCGGGCTCGTTGACCACGTTGTTGAACTGCACGTACGTGGCGTCGTGCTCCGGGAGCGCCAACTCCCAGTGGTTCTGGGCGAGATCGCGCAGGAACAACGGCGGCGCGACGTCCGGGGGCGCGACGAGACGATCCTGCCGGCCCGCACGCGCCGAGTCGCGTGTCGCGAGGGTGATGGTGCGCGTAGCGCCGTCGCGCATCTGCACCGTCACCGGCACGGAATCGACGCGCGAGATCGCACCGAAGCCCTTCAGGAGGTGCGTCACCGCGAGCTCCGCCGTGCCCCACAGATGCTGCATGTCGCCGTCCACGCTGCGGCCCTGCGCCAGCAAGCGCATGATCGAGTCGACCCCGAATCGGCCGATGGCGACGATGCGCGCACCGACGATCGCGCGCGCCGAGCTGTCGGCCTCGATCACGTAGATCCCCTCCGGGAATGCGTACGGCCTGATCGGCAGGTATCGCGTACCCGCCGGAGCGAACAGCGACGTGTGTCCCGCATGCAGCACTGCAATCATGCGCCGCATGCCCACGAAGATCTCTTCATCGCTGAGCGTGGGGACATCCTTGCGCAGTTGCTCGTACCGGCGCGTGAGCTCTGCGGGGAGCGGCCGGTCGCGATAGTCGGGCGCGGTCCGCGCGAGCTCTTCGTAGACGTACTGCAGATCGCGCCGCCATCCTTCGTCGCGCGTGAGCCCTTTCACGTCGATCCGGCCGGCGATGCGTAGGAACTCGGGATCGTCGCGAAGCGCGGCGAGCTCGGGATAGTCGGGCAGCCGCTGGCGAATGATGCTGTGCCCCTCGAACACGTCCTGCTCGAGCAGACGAAGGGCGCGGGCGCGGTCACCGGCGGCGAGGTACTGGATCGCCGCGTTGATCCGCGGCAGATACCACGGCCCCCAGCCGATACGCTCCCCGGCGCGTTCGTACGCCGCGGCCGACTCGAGATGCTTGCCGAGCTGCTCGCGCGCGAGGCCGAGTCGCCGCCAGTTCATCCCGTCGCGCGGGTACTCGGCCGTGAGCCGCGCGTACAGCTGCTCGGCGTCGGCCCAGCGTCGCTGCGTGAGGAGCTCGACGCCGCGCTGCTTGTCGCGGTAGTAGCCGACGCCATCCGCGGGGACGGCCATCAACGTCATCGGCGACTGCGTCTGCGGATCGAACGTCTGCGCACCGGCAGGCCGGGTCAGTCCGGCGGCGAGGGTGAGCGCGACGGCCGTCATCCCGAGCGAGCGGAGCGAGTCGAGGGATCCGCACCTCCCCGTCATCCCGAGCGAGCGGAGCGAGTTGAGGGATCCGGACCTCCCCGTCATCCCGAGCGAGCGGAGCGAGTCGAGGGATCCGCACCTCTGGAACGCTACAAGTGCAGATCCCTCGACTGCGCTCGGGATGACGGCAGCGAGTGCAGATCCCTCGACTGCGCTCGGGATGACGGCAGCGAGTGCGGATCCCTCGACTGCGCTCGGGATGACGGCAAAGCGTGCATAGCGCCGAGAGGGACGTGGATTCGCGGACATCGGCTTCGAGGGCTAGGGACGGGTCTGCTGAAAAGCCAGCACTGTGTTGATATTTCAACACATTCGCTCCGGTGTCAATACCGAAAGCATTGGTCTCGACTTCAGATACCTCCTGCCCGCTGCTACCTTCTCGCTCATCACGAGCAACCGAAGCCGGAGGGAGCACATGGCGTGGGAGCCAGGCAAGCCGAGTCAGAACGAGGATGAGTGGTTCGCGCGCCGCGACGCCGAGTGGCTGAAGGAGCAGCGCGCCAGGCTGGACGCCGATCGCCAGGCGAAGGCGGCGGGGATGACCTGTCCACGCTGCGGCGGCACGCTGGCGGCCCGCGTCTGGCGCGGCGTGTCGCTGGACAGCTGCACGAGCTGTCACGGCCTCTGGCTAGACGCCGGCGAGCTGGCGATGCTCGCGCACGAGCCAGAGCGCGAGCTGCTTCGACTCGCGCGGGAGCTGGAGAAGCCCGGGAGCTAGGCTGTGGTGTGAAGAGCCTGCCGTACTTGGTACGACTGGCGTAGCAAGTACGCAGTACCGGTCGGATCCACCCGGAAGGTGGCGGGTCCTTGGTAGCGAACTTCTTTTCTGTAGCGAGATCCCGAGGGCATTCCGGGAGCGTCTCACAGGTACCGGGTACGTGCTACGTCCGTTTTACCGGGTACTTCCGTGGCCTTCTCGCGCACCATCCTGCCGCTGTGACCAGGCGAGCTGTGGAGTGGTTTCTTACTGTACGCGCGGCATCACGCCGGCCGACGACACCCTTCCAGTCAATGCCTCTCCGCTCGATTCGTCATCTGCTGTTCGCGGCAGCCGTTCTGGCGGTCGGCGCCGGCTGCGATGGCAACGGTCCGGCGCAGCCGTCGACGGACGGCGCCGCGGGCACCTACGTGCTCGAGTCGGTGAGTGGCCGTGGGCCCGCCGAGGGCACGTTCATCCTGAATGCCGACGGATGGGCCCAGCGTCAGGTCCGATACGCGGGCACGTCGACCCTGTCGGTGATGTCCGGCATGTGGCGAATCGAGGCCGGCGAGATCTCCTTCGGGCTGCAGACGAATCCGACGAACGCATTCATGTGGCCCGTTCGCGGTGAGTGGCGCGGTACGGGCTTCACGATTCGCTATCCGGATCCGGCCGACGGCCCGGACATCATCGAGACCTACCGGCGCAACTGACGCGACGGTCCGACCGTCACGCTCTCCTTCAGCGCCGCATCCGCCGACGAGGTGCCGACGCTGATCGTGTACCGGCCAGCCGGCACGCGCCACCGCTTCGCTCCTTCGTCCCACACGCCGAGCGGATGGCTCGGCGCCGTCGGATCGATCGTCATGGTCACCACTTTTCGCTGACCGGGCGCGAGCCAGACCTTCTCGAACGCCACGAGCCGCTTCGGCGGCTCGCCCGCGTCTTCGGGAAACGACACGTACGCCTGCGGCACTTCGGCGCCGCGCCGGCGTCCCGTGTTCGCGACGGTGACGCGCACCGTGATCGGCCCGGTGCCATTCGCCTCGCGCGGCGTCACGACGAGGTTCGACAGCGCGAACGTCGTGTACGACAGCCCGAACCCGAACGGGAACCGCGGCGCGATGCCCTTCGCGTCGAACCAGCGATAACCGATCTGCAGCCCTTCGTCGTACTCGACCGTCGTTGCGACGTTGCTGCCGAACGCGTTGCCGCCGGTGACCTTCACGCGCGCACCGCTCGTGTCGACGCCCGGCCAGCGCCGATCGGTGTTCGCCGGTAGATCGTTCTCGCGCATGGGGAATGTGACGGGCAGCTTCCCTGACGGCGTCGCGAGCCCGAACAGCAGCCGCGCGACGATCGCGCCGTCCTCCTGCCCCGGGAACCAGGCCTCGAGCACCGCGGGCACCGCGCCGATCCACGGAGTCAGAGACGACGCGTTGTCTTTCAGGACCACGACGGTCCGCGGATTCGCCGCGGCGATGGCGAGGATCAGCGAGTCCTGTCCATTCTCCAGCGCGATGCTCTCGCGGTCGCGCCCCTCCTCGGCGATGGTGCCCGCCAGCACGATGGCGACGTCGGCGCCGCGCGCGGCGGCGACCGCGTCGGCGATGTTCGCACGATCGTTGGCTACGACGGTGAGCGTCGCCGTGGCCGGCGACTTCAGCTGCGCGAGCACTTGGTTCACGCCGTCCAGCGGCGTCACCGTGGCGAATGGGATCACGTCGGAGCTGCCGCCGCAGCAGCCGGCCACCGCCCTCGCCGCGTAGTCCGCCTGCCCGATGAGCGCGACCCTGCGGATCGCCTTCGCGTCGAGCGGGAGCAGGCCGTTCGCGTTCT
>DATEOG010000200.1:0-8095 GCA_035274345.1 Gemmatimonadaceae bacterium | reverse complement strand
GGGATCCCCATCAGCATCTGGAGGGTGAGCAACGTGCTCATGAACGTGAGCGAATCGTTCGACGCGACGTTCGCCTGCTGTCCTGCGGCAACCGTCGCGAGGTCGACGTCGAGCTCGCTCGCATCGCCGGCGTCTCGTTGTCTCGTCGTCAGCACGCGGACGCTGTCCGCGTCGCGCGCCGTCTGCCGCGCCAGCCGGAACCGCGCCTCGGCGGCGAGCGCCGTCGTGTACGTCGTGTCGGCTTCGACGATCGCCGCGGCGTGTTCCGAGATCATCCGCAGATCGGCCGCCCGAATGGCGGCGCGCGCCGCTCCCACGCGCGCGCGCCTGATCCACGGCGCATCGAATGGGATCTCCATCGCGAGATGGTTCTGCGGCGCCGACTTCGAATAGCTCGCTGCGAGCGATGGGTTGCTCAGCGCCCGCGCGGTGAGAAGTCGAGCTCGAGCCGCCGCCGAATCGGATCGCGCGAGCGCCACGCGCGGTCCCGCGCTCATGCTGGCGTCGATCGCCTCACGACGCGTCACGGCGCGCTGCGCCGATGCCGCTCCGAAGGCCAGCGTGAGCGACGTGGCGACGACGCCCGCTGCGCGTGCGATGCGAGATTCCTGGAGGACGCGCGTCGACAAGTCTGCGGTAGCGGAGTGAGCGGGACGATCGCCCAACCTGCACCAGCGCGCGGTGCGTGGGTAGTGTTGGTGGACGGCCACCTATGATGAGGCATCCGCATACGGGCGAGCCCGCCAGGAGGGGACTCCCGGCGGGCTCTGCGCCGATGTCCGGATCGTGTGCGGACGGTGGCGTACGTTGCGGTGTTGCAGTTACCGCGCCATCTGTTCACCGGAGTGCCGAATGGCCGGCGTCTCTCGCTCGCGAGAGGTGGAGCATGCATTGCATGCGACGGCACGTTACACTCGGGCTCGATCCCCACTCGCGCATCACTCCATGCGATTCGCTCGTCTCGTTCTGCTCCCCATGCTCGCCACTGCGTGCGCACGCGCCGTCGTCACCGCGCCCACGCCCGGACGCTCGGTGCCGCCTCCCGCGCCGCGTCTCGCACCGGTCGACGCACTCGTTCCCGCACCGCCCCTTGCCGTGGGGTTCGATCCGGAGCTGACGTCGCGGCTCGACAGCATCGTTCGTGTCGGGCTCGAGCAGGGCGCCGCTCCGGGGGCCGCGCTCGCCGTCGGCCGGTTCGGTCGGCTCGTGCATCTCAAGGCGTACGGCGCGATCGACTACGCGGCGGGCTCGCCCGCCATCGACCCGACCACGCTGTTCGATCTCGCGTCGCTCACGAAAGTCGTCGCCACCACCACGGCCGCGATGATTCTCGAGGAGGAGGGGAAGCTCGACCTGTCGCGGACGGTGCAGAGCTACCTCCCCGAGTTCGCCGCGCCCGACAAGGCCGGGATCACCGTGCGCATGATGCTCACGCATCGCGGGGGGCTCGAGGCGTTCGCTCCCCTGTGGAAGGAGTGGCGCGGACGCGCCGACTACCTCGCGCAGATCAACGCGCGCCCGCTGGCGAACCCGCCCGGCACGAAGGTCATCTACAGCGACTGGGACTTCGTGCTGATGGGGATGATCATCGAGCGCATCACCGGCACCACGCTCGACGCGTTCGTCGGCGCGCGCGTGTTCGGTCCACTCGGTATGTCCTCGACGCGGTTCGCTCCCGACACGACCGACGCGGCGCTCATGCGCCACGTCGCGCTCACGGCGCTCGACACGCTGCGCGGCCAGATTCACGGCACCGTGCACGACCCCAACGCGTGGGCACTCGGTGGCGTCGCTGGCCACGCCGGCTTGTTCGGGTCGGCGCGCGACCTCGCCGTGTTCGTGCAGATGCTGCTCAACGGCGGCACGTACGCCGGCACGCGCATCGTGAAGCCGACGACGATCGCGCGCTGGACCTCGGTCCAGGACCTCGCCTCGAGCCGCGCGCTCGGCTGGGACACACCGTCCGCGGTGTCGAGCGCTGGACGGTTCTTCTCGCCGCGGAGCTTCGGGCACACGGGTTACACAGGCACGTCGATCTGGGTCGATCCCGAGCGCGGGCTGTTCGTCGTGCTGCTGACGAACCGCGTGAACTCGCGCGGCGAGGCGACGCGTCACGCCCAGCTGCGCCGCGACGTCGCCGACGCCGTGCAGTCGGCGATCCGCGATGCGCCACTCGTCGATTGGGAGGCGCGGCGCTAGCCGCGCCCGCCGCTACTCCTCGGAGCCGTCGGTCTCGCTCGAGCCGTCCTCTCTGCGTCCCTGACGCAGGAGGCCGGTGCGACGGCGCGCCGCCATGTCGCGCAGCGCGGTGTAGCGCGCCGCGAGCGGCACGAACTGCTGCACCATCGTGTGCTCCCCGAAGCGGTCGATGATCGCCCAGATGTCCGCCTCGTCCGCCGCGACCTCGGCACCGCACTCGCCGACGAACCAGGTGGCGCTGTAGACGTCCATTGCTTCGAGGCGCTCGACCGCGGCGCGGAAGCGGGTCATGGCCAGCGTGCGACTGCCGTCGTGGATGGAGAGATGGATGCACAGCGATTCCAGACGCTCGCGGCCCTGGAACCACCATCCCTCGCGGTCGCCGAGCGCGCGTTCGGCCGCGGCGCAGGCGGTCCGCGCGCCGGCATGGTCGAACTGCCGCAGCGCGATGAGTCCGAGCCCCGCGTGCGCGCCGATGGCGATGTCGTCCGCGCCGAGCTCCTCGGCCAGCGCCGCCGTCTCACGGTAGAGTGGAGCCGCGGCGGCGATGTCGCCGCGCTCACTCTCGAGATTCGCCAGGTTGTACAGCGCGGCGAGCCTGTTGGTGTTGTTGCGCAGCGTCGTGTACAGCCGAAGCGCTTCGTGGAATGCCTGATGCGCGGCGGTGAAATCGCCGCATCGCATCTCGATCACGCCGAGATTCATCGACGCACCCGCGGCGATGTCGAGCGCCGGAAGGTCCATCGCGATCTTGAGCGCGGCTCGGAACGCTTCCGCGCCCGCCATGTCGTCCCGCGTCCGCATGCGCGCGACGCCGAGCACCAGGAACCCACGCGCCTCGAGCAGCGGATCGTGGCGCCGGCGCGCGAGGGCGATCAAGGCCAGCATCAGATCGATCGCCTCGTGCGGACGCACGGGCAGCACGGTCTGCGCGAGGCGGACCGTCGCCTCGGCGCTCAGCGCCTCGTCGCCGCTGGACTCCGCCAGCCGCAGCGACCCTTCTGCGAGCGCGATCGCTTCGTCGATGTGGCCCAGACGCTGTGCGGTCTGTACGAGGAGCGAGCGCGCGCGCACCACGTCCGCCGGCGTGCCCAGACGTTCGGCGACCGAGAGCAGGTCGCGGCACTCCTGCTCCATCTCTCGCACGTTGTCACCGAGCCGGAGTCGCGCCTGCAGGCGACGCTGCTTCATCGGAAGCGCGCGCGCGGGTTGCTCGACGACCCAGGGCATCGCGAGGATCGCGTCGCACGAACGCTCCACTTCGGTCCACCGGCCGGACAGCTCACCGACCTTCGTCAGCTCGTCGTGCACGGCGAACCGCTCTTCGTCCGTTCCGGCGTGGGCGAGCGCACGCGTCAGGAAGTCAGCCGCCACGTCCAGCGCATGGAGCGAGCGAGCGCGGGCCGCCGCGCGCGTGCACCACGCGTATGCCTTCCCTGCATTGCCCCCACGCGCGTAGAGCGCGGCGATGCGATCCACGGCGTCGGGCGTTCGGGTTGCGAGGAGGTCGCCGACTCGCTCGTGCGTCAGTCGCTGGCGTGCCGGGCTCACCGACTTGAGCACACCATCCACGAGCAGCGCGTGCGCGAACTGGTAGGTGTCGTCATCCTGCCCGTGCGCCGGCTCGAGCACCGATGCCGAGAGGCCCGATTCGACGGCGTCGAGCACTGCGTCGACCGACGTGTTCGCCGCTTCCGCGAGCAGCGCCACCGTGAACGTCCGACCGATGGCCGCCGCGGTGACGAGGATTCGCAACGCCTCCGGTGGCAGCCGGTTGAGGCGCCGCCCGACGAGGTCCGACATGCCCGCCGGCAGCTGCAGCGCCGACGGCAGCGTCCACACCCACGCCGTGCCGTTGTGCGTGAAGACGTTCTCCTCGGCGAGCGTGCGCATGAGCTGCGTCACGAGGAACGGGTTCCCCTCCGTGTGGCGCAGCACGAAGTCGAGCAGGTCCTCGCTCGGTTCGGCGCGATGGAGCGACGCCTGGAGCCATTCGCCGACCTCACCAGCGGTGAGGCGCTCGAGACGGCGCTCGCGAGTACGTTCGTCGCGCGACAGCCGCTGCCGGCGCTCGCGCACCGTGCCGAACGCCGCATCTTCGGCGCGCACGGTAAGCGCGAGGAAGATGCGCTCCGTGGTGAGCTGGGCGAGCACGTGCTCGAGCACGTCCCAGCTCGCGGAGTCCGCCCAGTGCATGTCCTCCAGCACGAGACCGATCGGGCGCGCATCGCTGGCTGCGCGGAGGAGGGTCACGATCTCCTGCGTGAGCAGGAAGCCCTGCGTCGCGTCGAGCGCAGGCTGGGCGGCAGCGCCAGGCGATCCGGTATGGAGCACCGGCACCAGTCGTTCGAGCATCGGCCACGGTCGCTGGGGAACGAGCCCCTGCTCGTGCAGCGCCCCGACGATCTCGATCCATGGCCCATAGGGCGCGCGACTCTCCGTCTCGAGCGAGCGACCCGAGACCATGACGGCGCCGCGCAGCCGCGCCTCGGGAAGCAACTGCCGAAGGAGCGTCGACTTGCCGACGCCCGCCTCTCCGAGGACGACGTGCAATTGTGGCGAGCCCTGCACGCTCTGGTCGAACGCCGTGACGAGCGACCGCACCTCCGCGGCGCGGCCGACGAAGCGCGTGAAGTTGAGCTGCGGCGGCCCCTCCGTGGCGGCGCCGGCGAGCACCACCCTGTCGCGGCCCTCGCGCTTCGCGTCGAACAAGGCGCGGTCTGCTGCCGTGAACATCGCCTCGAACGACTCGCCGTGCATCGGCGCGGTCGCCACTCCGATCGACAGGGTCACGTGCATCGATTGCCCGGGCGACTCGCGCACCGGGATGGCCATCGCGCCGACGGTCGTGCGGATCTTGTCGGCGAGCGTACGCGCCGCGTCGCCGCCGAGCCCGGGGAGCAGCACCACGAACTCGTCGCCGGCGTAGCGACCCGCGTACTGGCCGGGACGGAGGTGCTCGCGAACCACGCCCGCCACGAGCCGCAGCGCGTCGTCGCCGGTCAGGTGGCCGTAGCTGTCGTTCACCGACTTGAAGTGATCGACGTCGAACACGAGGAGGGATGCGTTGGCGCCGGAGCGCCGGCGTTCCGCCAGCACCGCCGACGTCACGTTCACGAACGCGCGGCGTACGAGCACGCCGGTGAGGTCGTCCTCCTCTGATACCGCGAGCAGCTGCTGTCCACCGGTGCGCCGCACGGGGCTCTTCCGCGCCTGCGTCCGCGGCATGTTGATCGTGCCGCGCCGTACCAGCTCCTCGAACTTCGCGAACAGCTGCGGATCGAACTGGCGTCCTGATTCGCGGCGCATGATCTCCATCGCCTCGAGATGCGAGAACGCCTGCTTGTAGCTGCGCTGCGTCGTCAGTGCGTCGTACACGTCCGCGATGCAGAGAATGCGCGCCGCCAGCGGGATGTCTTCGCCGGCGAGACGATCGGGGTACCCGTGCCCGTCCCAGCGCTCGTGGTGGCTGCGCACCATCGGCGTGACGTCCCACGGGAAATCGACTTCGGCGAGCATCTCGACGCCGGCCGCCGGATGCTGCCGAATCAGAGTCCATTCCGCATCCGTCAGCTCGGTCGGCTTGTTGAGCAGCTCGGCCGGCACGATGAGCTTTCCCACGTCGTGCAGCAGCGCACCGATGCGAAACCAGAAGAGCGAGCCTTCGTCCAGGCCCGCCTTCGCCGCCAGCGCGCCGGCGAGATCGGCCACGCGCTCGCAGTGACCCAGCGTGTGGTGGTCCTTGGATTCGATCGACTCGCCCCATTGCCGGACGACGTCGAGGAAGTCGCCTTCGAGCCGAGCCATCCGCCGGCCGACGTCCGCGAGCTCGTGGCGGGCGCGGAGCTGGGTGAAGCAAGCGTGCGCGCGGTTGAGCGCCTGTAGCGTCTCGCGGCTTCGGCCGAGGCGATCGAACAGCTCGGCGAGCTCCCGGTTCACGTCGCCTTCGAACTCGAGATCGTTCACCGCGCTCGCCATCTCGCGCGCGCGAGTGAGGTGCGCCTCGGCTTGGGGAAGGTCCCCAGTCTCGCGGGCGATGATGCCGTAGACCTTTTCCGCTTCCGCGTTGGCGCGCGAGTCTCCGAGCTGCGACGCGAGCGACATCGCGCGGTCGCAGCGTCGCTTCGCCTCCGCGTAGTCGCCCTTCTCGATCTGCAGCGAGGCGCAGTTGACCTCGAGCTGGATCCGGATCGAGAGTCCGCCGAGCGCGTTGGCGATCGTCAGCGCCTCGGTGAACGCGTCCTCCGCCGCGTCGAGCCGGCGCAGCGCCATGTTGGCGATGCCGAGGTTGTTCAGCGTGCCGAGAATGTTGTCGAGCAGCGAGTGCAGCCGACCGTGCGCCAGCGCCTCCTCGTAGCAGCGGAGCGCCTCGCGGAAATCGCCGCGGATCTTCGCCAGCGACCCGAGGTTGGTCATCACGTCGACCTGGAGCCGCGGGTCGGTGGTGCTCGTGCCCCGCTTGAGCGCCTCGTGGAAGAGGCGATCGGCCTCGTCGAGATCGCCCTGCCGCCACCGCACCGCGGCGAGAACGTTGAGCGCGTGGCCGAGCGCGTTGCGGTCGTCCGCTTCCTCCGCCAACGCGACGGCGCGCTCGGCGCAGGCCGCCGCCGTCGCGTAGTCGGCGTCGACCTCGTGCGTTCGCGCGATCCACCGCAGCAGCATCGAGGCGACGCTCGGCGCGGGTGGATCCAGCGACTCGAGCGCCTTCTCATAGCGCGCCCGCGCCTCCATGCGCCGCCCGAGCTTGTCGAGCGCGCGACCCTCATCGATCAGCGCCCGCGCCGACGGGTGGTCCGTTGCCGGATCCACCAGCCTGAGGTGCTTGGCGCGGGCCGCGTTGCCGTCGGCGGGCGAGGTCACGAGGGAGGACGCCGGAAGGGGGTGCGCCGGCTTCGGCGCGGGGAGGGGCCTGACACAAAGGCCGGTGGCGCTGCGTCAGGGACGCATCACCACCGACCCCCGTTACTTCAATGGGTTTGGCGTGGTTTGGGGTTTATTCGGCCACCGTATATCCGGCGCCGTCGGAAACCGTGTACCGGCTGAAGTGCTTGATGCGGCGGAACAACTGCTTCGCATCGAAGTCGATGAAGGTCTGGAGGTCCTTGTCCGTCAGCGACTCGTTGACGCACTTGTTGCCGTCCTTGCCGGTGCCGCTGCCCCCCGACCCGTTGCCGCTCGTCGTGCTCGTCGTGGTCGGGCAGTAGAGGATCACCCAGTTCTTGGAGTCCTGGACCGACACGTTCGGCGCCGAGAGCGTCAGCACCACCTTGTTCAGGGGGCTGAAGCGGAGCGCCGGGTTGAAGTCGATCGACGCACCCGACCCGCTCGAGTTGACGCTGACCGTGAGCTGGACCGTGCGCGTCTCGGGTGCACAGGGCGCGTTCCAGAACGACACGCCGTAGCCCGAGCTGCCGAGCTCGCACACCGAGAACGCCGGGATCACGAGCGTGTTCGGGCCCATCACCAGCGTGTTCTCGACCGCCGGGTTCAGGTTGACGTTGTACGTCCCGTCCCGGGACATGTCCGGAATGGAGGAACCGGCAGCGGCGCTGAAGCCGGCCGAGCCCGGGCCCCGGAACGCCGAGAAGGTGGGCTTCAATGCGGACTGCGGCGCGGTCGTCTGATCCAGCGAATCGACACTACAGGCGCTCGAGGCGACCACGATGCCGCCTACCAGGAGCATCGCTGCGATGCGGAACTGTCTGGACATTTTCATGTTGGCGTTTCCTATCGGGACCAGCACCCGGAAGGGGATCTGTGAACCGTTCCGGGTCGCAGCGATCCAGCTTCGGATCACTCACCGGCCGGTGGGGACGCGCACGGTACTCGTGCGCTGGCGGCCCCTTCCAAGGCAACGCCGAGACCAGACTGGTCAGTAAGTGACACCCGCGGTCAC
>DATEOG010000199.1:0-2830 GCA_035274345.1 Gemmatimonadaceae bacterium | reverse complement strand
TGACGCGATGACCGTGTCGAGCGGGCAATCTCACCTCGCTGGAAAAGACGACACCCCGCGGAGGGAGAGGCTCCCTCGCGCGGGGTGTCGTACATCGTGGTCGGCGTCGCACCGGCGGAGCCAGCACGTGCGGAGCGCTCGGCGCGCTCGCAACGTCCGCTGGGTCCTGCACTGCCGAGATCCTGTGCTCATCGGCCTCCGGGTGCGTCGGGCGAGCGGGCGTTGCCGCTCGTGGCCCATTAGTGCACTGCACGTGCCAATCTCGCAAGAGGCAGCGCGTGCATTTTCGCGAGGAGATCGCGAACGTGCGAGTCAGCGCGATGGGGCGCGACGGTCCTCGCTAGCCTCTCTACGATTCGGACGCATGGCGACCGGATCGCGTAACGCGGCGATGATTCGGGCGGCGTTCGCGTCGAGGACGGTGCGGTCCGGCATCTGGGATCCGGCGAATGGGAGCGGCACGTCGAAGCCGTCGTCGGGGCACCGCGGGATCACGTGCACGTGGAAGTGAAACACGTCCTGGCCGGCGGCGGCACCACTGTTCACCAGGATGTTCATCCCGTCCGCATCGCCAACGTGCTTCACGATCGGCGCCAGCATCATGGCGACGTCGAACACGTGCGAGGCCATGGCGCGCGGAATGTCCTCGAGCGACTCGAAGTGCTCACGCGGGACGACCAGCACGTGTCCCGCGTTCACGGGCTGGATGTCCAGGAACGCGACGACGTCCTTGTCCTCGTAGCACATCGAGACCTCGCCCGCGCCGCGAATCACATCGCAGAACGGACACGACGGTTGCGGAGCCGCTGGCATGAGCCCTCTTCGTTGGTAGTGGTGAGGGGCAAAATGCACGCGTAGTGCCAGGGTGCGGCCAGCCCGGCGAAGCGCGTGCGAACTGCGGTACGAGGAGTGCTAGGTATGACTCCCCGGAGCGCGCTGTCAAGCACACGAGGCCGACTGGTGCCCGGGCCGTCATCGGGGGTTATTCTTCAGCACTTAGGCATCTTCATCTCCAGGCGGCGTTCGCATGGCCATCCAGACCCGAGCGGAGCGAAGGACCACGGCGGGACTCTCGCGCGATCAGCTCGTGGGTGCGTACCGGACGATGCTCCTGTCGCGTCGGCTGGACGACAAGGAGATACAGCTCAAGCGCCAGAACAAGATCTTCTTCCAGATCTCGGGCGCAGGCCACGAGGCGGTGCTGTGCGCCGCCGGGCTGGTGCTGAAGCCGGCCTACGACTGGTTCTACCTGTACTACCGCGACCGGGCGCTGTGCCTCGAGCTGGGCGTCACCCCGGCGGAGATGCTCTACGAGGCCGTGGGCGCGGCGAGAGACCCCGCCTCGGGCGGGCGCCAGATGCCGAGCCACTGGGGCAACGCGCCGCTCAACATCGTGTCGGCCTCATCGCCGACGGGCACGCAGTTCCTTCACGCGGTGGGAAGCGCCGAGGCAACCCTGCGCGCGCGCCTGCTCGACGTCGCCGAAGGTTTCCGCGACGACGAGGTCGTGCTCGTCTCGGCAGGTGAAGGGACGACGTCGGAGGGTGAGTTCTGGGAGTCGCTCAACACGGCGTGCAACCTCGAGCTGCCGATCGTCTACCTGATCGAGGACAACGGCTACGCGATCTCTGTCCCGGTCGAGGTGAACACGGCGGGCGGTTCGATCTCGCGTCTGGTCGAGAGCTTCCCGAACCTGTACGTGGAGGAGGTGGACGGCTGTGACCTCCTCGCCAGCTATGCGGCGATGCAGCGCGCGGTCGACCACGCTCGCAAGCGAAAGGGTCCCGCGTTCGTGCACGCGCACGTGATCCGCCCCTACTCGCATTCGCTGTCGGACGACGAGGTGATGTACCGTCCCCCCGAGGAGCGCGAGGCCGACGCGATGCGCGATCCGGTCGCGCAGTTCCCGCGGTGGCTGGTCTCCCAGGAGTACGCGACGGAGGACGAGATCCTCGCCATCCAGGCCGATGTGGACGGGATCATCCTCGCCGCCACGGACGACGCGCTCGCGCAGCCGCAGCCGGGCGCGGATACAGTCCACGACTTCGTGTACTCGCCGGACGTCGATCCCACGTCCGCCGACTTCGACACGGAGGACGCGCCGGCCACGGAAGGCACGCCGACGACGATGGTCGACCTGCTGAACGTCTGCATGAAGGACGAGATGCGGGGCAACCCGAAGCTGCTGCTCTTCGGCGAGGACGTCGCCGACGCGTCGCGCGAGGTGAGCCTCCCCCGCGTGAAGGGAAAGGGCGGCGTCTTCAAGGTCACCTGGGGTCTGCAGCGCGAGTTCGGCGGCGCACGCGTTTACAACACGCCGCTCGCTGAGGCGAACATCGTCGGGCGCGCGATCGGGCTCGCGGTGCGCGGCTTCAAGCCCGTCGTCGAGATCCAGTTCTTCGACTACATCTGGCCCGCCTACATGCAGATTCGCGACGAGCTCGCGACGATGCGCTGGCGCTCCAACAACGCGTACGCCGCACCCGTCGTGATCCGCGTGACATATGGCGGCTACATCCGCGGCGCGCTCTATCACTCGCAGACCGGCGCGTCGATCTTCACCCACTGCCCCGGGCTGCGCGTCGTCTGCCCCTCCACCGCGCTCGACGCGAACGGCCTGCTGCGCACCGCGATCCGGTGCGACGATCCGGTGCTGGTGCTCGAGCACAAGCACCTCTACCGGCAGACCTACAACAAGGCAGTCTATCCCGGCCCGGACTTCATGATCCCGTTCGGCAAGGCGCGCGTCGTGCGCGAGGGCACGGACATCACCGTCGTCACGTACGGCGCGACGGTGCAGCGTGCGCTCGTCGCGGCGAACCAGATCGCG
>DATEOG010000198.1:0-3565 GCA_035274345.1 Gemmatimonadaceae bacterium | reverse complement strand
CAGCGGCGGTCGCGTACGACTCGGAGACGTGAATGCCGATGTCGGACAGCGTCGGGTTGCGTGAGGCGCTGCCGGCGATGGCGAGCAGGGGCCCCACGGCGCGCGCGCCCGGCGCGCCGTACCAGTCGAACACCGTGGCGCCGTTCCGCCAGGCGGTGGACCGCTGGAGGTCGGAGCTCCGCAGCCGTCTCGTGATGGCCACGTCGAACGGGGCGATAGCGACGGCGGTCACGGCGAGGCCGGCGGCGACGCGCAGCGTGCTCACCCCTCCCTTCGCTGGTGTGGTACGTGCTTCGACGACGATCGTCGAGTCGCTCTGCTGCGCGCCGGCCGGCGCGGCGACAGCGGACAGTGCCAGGCCGAAGCACGCGGCGAGACGCGCAACGCGTGGGTGGAGGTTTCTCGGCGTCATGCGGCGGTACGCTCCCGCAGGGCGTCGAACAGGCGCGCGGACGCGCCGTCGTCGACGTGCTCGTAGAAGCGGCTGCGCACCGCCGCGCGTTCCGCGGCATGACGCCCCGCATGCTCGTCGTACGATGACAGCAGATCGGTCAGCACCCGCCGCAGCCCAGCGGCGTCGTACGCCTTGGGACCCGGCGTCACCGTGTCGTAGTCGTCGTACAGCGCGCGGCTGTACTTCCGGTAGTCGTCGAGATCGTACGGATAGAACACGAGCGGTCGATCGAGGAGCAGATAGTCGAAGAAGATCGACGAGTAGTCGCTGATCAGCGCGTCGGTGTGTCGGAGGATCGGATAGGGATCGACGCTGCTCGGGATCAGGTGCACGCGGCTCAGCCCAGCGAGATCGGGCAGGCGGGCCTGGTCGTTCGGATGCAGCTTGCAGAAGACGGCGCCGCCGAGCGTCTGCAGATCGGCGTCGAGCGCCTTCCAATCGATGGGGATCACGCGATCGGCATCGTTGCGCCAGTCGCGGAAGGTCGGCATGTACAGCATCACACGCGTCCCTTCGCGGCGGTACGCGCGGCACTGCTCGACGACGCGCTCCTCCTCCGGCATCCTGAAGCGCGCGTGATCGTCACCGCTCAGCAGGACGTCGGTGCGCGGGTAGCCGCCCCGGATGACCTGCGACGTCGCGACGCCGAACGCTCCCGCGAACCGCTCGCACGTGGCCTGCGAGGTGCCGAGGATGTAGTCGTACCGCTCGCTCAACTGCGGCCGCAGCACCTTGTTCGCCGCGCGCACGAGCGGCGAGCCGTGATTCGCCTGCGCGAGCGCGTTGTTCGATTGGGCGATGTCCCGCTCGATCTTCTTCAGCGGGA
Source organism: Gemmatimonadaceae bacterium (assembly GCA_035274345.1). Lineage (GTDB taxonomy): Bacteria > Gemmatimonadota > Gemmatimonadetes > Gemmatimonadales > Gemmatimonadaceae > AG11. Next base: position 2,285 of record DATEOG010000198.1, on the reverse strand, counting down.
CGCCGTGCCAGAGGTTGACCTTGAGCGCACCACTCGAGGCGACGGACGAGACGTCCATGACCCGGCAGTCGAAGATGTAGACGCCCGCTCTGAGCGCGTACCACAGGCCGCTCGGGCTCAGGCGATGGTAAGCGGGGAAGCCGAGGGCCCGGATCCGGCGGACTACAGTGGAGCTCATCGAGAGCCACACGGCGTGCACCGACTGCTGCTCGCGCGAGGCGCAGTGCAGAAAGAAGTACTTGGGATTGTCGGCGAACCGCTGTCCGTACCACGAGCCGAACGCCCAGATCCGCGGTGAACGCGGGATCACCAGGCTCACGACCGTGAGAACGGCCGCGAGCGCGCGCTCGCCGAGTCGGGTGAGGACCTTGACGGCGAGACGGAGCGGACGAGCTGTCATGTCGAGCGGGCCGGCTGGAAGTGGAGAGCTACGGCCTCACCTGGCGATCGGGGCTACGGGACGCAGCGGCCGCGGAAGACGTCCCCACTCCGCAGCCGTCGGCCCCACCACGAGGCTCGCCAGGGCGAGCGTCGCACCGAGCGCGATGCGTACGGATGCGTCGACCGACGGCAGGAGCGGCAGGCATAGGACGATCGCGATGCCCAGGCATAACAGGATGCCGGCCCGACGATCGAGGAGAAAACCTCCGACATCCTTCCGCGCCGCGGTCACGTAGACCGCATACAGCACGAGGTGGCCGAGGATCGCGGAGCTGATCGCCCCCGTGAGGCCGAAGCGGGGGATCAGGAGCGCGTTGAGCGCGAGCCCGAGCACCATGACGCCGCAGACGGCGGCGACGCGTACCGCCTGGCGGTCGGCGAGCGTGAGGAGCGTGCCGTACGAGACGCCGCCGTATCGGACGAAGGCGAGCAGTCCGAAGAGCGGGAGCAGGGGCGACAGCGCCTCGTACCGTCCGCCGAAGAGCAGACGCACCACCCACGGTCCCGCGGCGATGATGCATCCGAAGGCGAACAGCCCGACCGTGAGCAGCTGGCGCGTCATGCGCTGGCCGAGCCGAGAGAGCTCCTGCCGGTCATGGCTCGCGCGCGCCATTGCCGAGAGGTAGACGCTGTTGAGCGCATCACCGACCAGCAGCGCGCCGAGCAGAATGCGCATGCCGGCCTGATAGAGCCCGACGAAGGGCGCGCCGAGGAAATGCTGCACCATGAGCGTGTCCACCTGCATGTTCAGCGTGGCCACCGTGGCGTGCACGCCGAAGGGAAGGCCGACCCAGAGGGACGTTCGCAGAGACTGGCGCTCGATCACCGGGTGTGGAGAGGAGCCCAGCACGCGTCGATAGGCGTTCAACGAGAGGAGCAGGCAGATCGCGCGGCAGCCGGCCATGACTCCGGCCGCTATCAAGGGGCCGTGTCCCGCGACCGCCACCGCCACGACGGCGGCGAACACCGACGCACTCCCGATCGCCGCGATCCGTGCTTCCTCGTCGAAGCGCCCGAGCGCGCGAAGGGGGATATTCAGAAACTGCGTGAACGAGTTGGACATCGCGTCCACCACCAGGAGCGCGAGCAGCGCGCCGAACCCATTCGATCCCGGCAGCAGGACTGCGACCGCAAACGCCGCCGCAGTGGCTGGGGCGACGAGGATCAGCTTCGCGCCGAGGGCGCGGCTCATCGTTGCGTGAGCGTCCGTCGGACGGCGGCCGACGTCGCGCGCGACCTGGAGCACGAAGCCGAAGTCGACGACCTTGACGAGGATGCCGGCGATCGTGAACGGGTACATGAAGACGCCGAACCGTTCCGGCCCCCACACGTGCGCGAGGACGACGAACAGCACCACGCCCGTCGCAAGACGCACGACCGTGGTGATCAGGCTGAAGACGCTGTCTCGAAACACGTTTGTCCCTGGCTACGGAGCTGCGACTGCTTCCCGCGTCTACGCGACTCCGCGGATGCGAACCTTCACGTCGGTCGAGGAGATGCCGACGGTCCTCGGCAGGTACACGACGCGGCAGATGTCGGAGAACTCGTCGAAGCGGCCTTCCCAGTCGTCGCCCATGACGAGGATGTCGGCCTTGTGCTCGATCAGATACTGGCGCTTGAGCTCCATCGCGTCTTCGACGAACACCTCGTCCACGTACCGGACCGACTGCACGATTGCCAGCCGGTGGTCGAGCGGGTAGGTGGGATTCAGCTGCTTCTTGCGAAAGTTCAGCTCATCCGAGGACACGCCCACCACGAGCCGATCGCCCAGGTCCTTGGCGCGGCGCAGGATGTTGAGATGTCCGACGTGGAAGAGATCGTAGGTCCCGAACGTGACGACGGTG
>DATEOG010000197.1:0-4396 GCA_035274345.1 Gemmatimonadaceae bacterium | reverse complement strand
GATGATGCTCTCGGTGACCGATCACGCGCTGCAGATGCTCGTCGGCGAGAGCTTCACCAATCCGATCGAGCTGCTCGACCGCATCCTGCCCGACGTGCACGCGTTCGCGACAAGGGTAACCGGTCTGCCGGATCTGCGCCGGACCTTCGCGCTGAACGCGCTCGTCCCCGTGGACAACGCCGCGTGGCTGCTCTACGCCGCCGAGCACGGGATCAAGTCGTTCGACGAGATGATCCCGGCGGAGTATCGCGCGGGTCTGTCGACGCGGAACCGCGCGATCGCGAGCCTGCCGTCCGTCACCTACGGGCTACCGATCGCGGACGTCGTGCAGGCGGCGAAGGACGGCTACTTCGTGATCAAGCTGAAGCTGGGGAGCCCGGGCACGCAGGCGGAGATGATCGAGAAGGACATCGCCCGGCTCACGGAGGTGCATCGCGCCCTGACTGATGTCAGAACCGTACACACAAAAGACGGCAAGCTCCGCTACGATCTCGATCCCAACCAGCGGTACGAGCGCAAGGACACGCTGCTCCGCCTGCTCGATGCGGCGAAGCGCATCGGCGCCTTCGAGCAGATCGCCTTTCTCGAGGAGCCCTTTGCCGACGAGAACGACGAGTCCGTGCGCGACGTCCCCGTTCCAATCGTCGCGGACGAGAGCGTGACGCGCGCGGTCGACGCGAACCGGCGCATCGAGCAGGGCTACGCCGGCTTCGCGCTGAAGGGCATCGCCAAGACGCTGAGCGAGACGATCAAGATCGCGAAGCTCGCCCACGAGCGACGGATGGTCTGCATGGCGGCGGACCTGACGGTGAACCCGGTGCTGGTGGACTGGAACAAGGTCATCGCCGCGCGACTGGCGCCGCTGCCCGGCTTCACGACGGGGATGATGGAGACGAACGGACACCAGCAGTATCGCCGCTGGGCCGAGATGACGAGCCGGCATCCGTGCGCCGGCGCCTCGTGGCGGAAGGTGGAGGGTGGCGTCTTCGCGCTCGACGACGACTTCTACACTCGGAGTGCGTGCATCTTCGACGAGTCGCCGCACTACCGCGCGTTGGTCACGCCGCCGAAGCACGGCTAGCGCCGCCGCGCGACGTGGGCGGCCGTCGGGGAATGTCCCTCTCTCGCCTCATGCTGCCGCACTACCTTTGGACGATGCGCTCGCTCACGCCCATCGCCCACCGATGACGTCGACGCCGGTCCTCCGGGCCGACGGGCTCGTGCGCTCGTTCGGCGGGCGTCGTGCGGTGGACGGCGTGAGCTTCACGCTCGGCGCGGGCGAGTGTCTCGCGCTGTTCGGACCCAACGGAGCGGGGAAGACGACGCTCCTCCGGCTCGTCGCCGGCCTGCTCGCGCCTGGCCAAGGATCGGTGCACGTGAACGGCGTCTCGCTCAAGGCCGGCGCCGAAGCCCGCGCACAGGTGGGGCTCGTCAGCCACGCGAGCATGCTGTACGGCGCGCTGACCGCGCTGGAGAACGTGGAGCTGTCGGCGCGACTCCACGGCCTCCCCAAGCCGTCCGAGGCGGCGCGCTCCGCGCTTGCCCTCATGGGTGTGGACGACCGCGCCGACACGCTCGCGCGCACGCTGAGCCGCGGACTCCAGCAGCGCGTATCGATCGCCCGCGCCATGGTGCACGCGCCACGGCTGCTGTTGTGCGACGAGCCGTACACGGGCCTCGACGTCGCCGGGAGCGCCGCACTCACCGAAGTGCTCAGCGAGCGGCGCGAGGCGGGCGCCGCGCTGCTGCTCGTGACGCACAACATCACCGAGGGCCTCGCCCTCGCTACGCAGGCGGCGATCATGCGGCGCGGACGGTTCGTGCGGCACGAGACGCGCGAGCTGCTCGATCCGGGGTCGTATCACTCCGAGTACCGGGAGCTCGCCGGCCTGCCATGAAGGAACTGCGGATCTCGAAAGCTCCAGGGACGCTTGCCGCGTCCTGGATCATCGCGCGCAAGGACCTCGCGATCGAGTTCCGCACGCGCACCGCGTTCCTGTCCGCGCTCGTCTTCGCCCTGCTCGGCGTGACGATCTTCTACTTCGCGTGGGACGCCACCGCCGTCGCCGCGGCCGATCTCGCGCCCGGGGTGCTCTGGGTGATCTTCACCTTCGCGGGCCTGCTCGGACTGCAGCGCTCGTTCGGCAGCGAGCTCGCCGACCGCGCGATCGACGGCCTGCTCGGCGCGCCGATCTCGCGCGAATCGATCTACCTCGGAAAGGCGCTCGCCAACCTCGTGTTCGTGAGCGGCATCCTCGCCGTGACGATTCCCGCCGTGGTGCTGTTCTACAACCTGCCGCTCGGCGCGGGCATCGGCGCGCTGGCCGGCATTGCGGCGCTCGCCGCCGTGGGCCTCGTCGCGGTGGGAACGCTGTTCAGCGCGATGGCCGTGAACACGCGCATGGCTGAGCTGCTGCTGCCCATGCTCAGCCTTCCCTTCTTCGTGCCGATCGTGATGGCCGCGGCGCAGTCGTCGGCGCGGCTCATGGCGGGCCGGCCGATCGCCGAAGCGTGGCCCTGGCTGCGCATCCTCGTCGCGTTCGACATCGTGTTCGTCACCGCGTGCACGCTGGCCTTCCCATACACTCTCGACGAATGACGTCCGAAACGGATCCGCATCCACTGCCGGCGCCTCGTCCCGACTTCCTGCTTGGAGCAGCGCTGCTCGCCGTGGCCGGCCTGTACGTGCGCGCGCTGATGTTCACGCCGATCGAGGCGCGGCAGGGCGCGGCGCAGAAGATCCTCTACGTCCACGCCACCTCGGCCATCGTCGGGCTGTACATCGCTTTCGGGTTGATGGCCATCGCGAGCATCCTCTACCTCTGGCTCAAGGACGAGAAGCTCGACCGCGTCGCCGAGAGCTCGGCGGAGGTGGGGCTCTGCTACATGACAGTCGTGCTGGGGACCGGTCCGCTGTGGGGAAAGACCATCTGGGGCGCGTGGTGGACGTGGGACGCGCGGCTCACCTCGACGCTCTTTCTCTGGTTCATCATCGTCGCCTATCTGTTACTGCGTGGCGCGGTGGAGGAGCCCGGGCGGCGCGCGCGCTACGCCGCAGTGCTCGGAATTCTCGCGTCGCTGCTGGTCCCGTTCATCCATCTCAGCGTCTACCTCTTCCGGACGCTGCATCCGATGCCGATCGTGCTGAAGCCGAGCGCGCCGTCGATGCCGGCGGAGATGCAGCGCACCTTCTTCTTCGGGCTGCTGGCCTTCATCCTGCTGTTCGCCGCGCTGCTGCGGGCGCGGTACCGCATGGCCACCCTTCGCGATCTCGCGGCGCACCGCGAGCAGGAGCACGGATGACCCCGGACAACGGTGGCTTCGCCACGGCGGCGTACATCATCACCGCGATCGTGTACCTCGGGTATGCGCTGAGCATCAAGCTTCGCGAGCGCCGGATTCGCGAACGTCTCGCGCGCCTCGACGCTTCGGCGCGTCCCCCGTCCAGCCGCCCCGCGGGCGCGTGAGCGGCATCGTCTATCTCGTCGGAGCGGGTCCCGGCGATCCCGGCCTGCTCACCGTGCGCGCGCAGCAGCTGCTCGCGACGTGCGACGCCATCGCCGCCGACGCGCTGGCCAACCCGGCGATCGTCGAGGCCGCGCGAGCCGACAACCCGGACGTCGAGCTGCACGACGTCGGGAAGCGCGGCGGCAGCGGCGAGTCGGCGCGGCAGGAGGCGATCAACGATCTCCTCGTGCGGCTGGGACGAGAGGGAAAGCGCGTCGTGCGGCTCAAGGGGGGCGACCCGCTCGTCTTCGGGCGCGGCAGCGAGGAGGCGCAGGCACTGGCCGAAGCAGGCGTGCGCTTCGAGATCGTGCCCGGCGTGACGGCGGGGGTCGCGGCCGCGGCGTACGCGGGCATCCCGGTCACGCATCGTGGCGCGGCGACCTCGGTCACCTTCGTCACCGGTCACGAGGATCCGGCCAAGGACGAGACGCAGACCGACTGGTCGGCGCTCGCGCGCACTGGCGGAACGATCGTGCTGTACATGGGCGTGAAGACGCTGCCACGCATCGCGGCGGCGCTCGTCGCCGGCGGCATGTCGCCCGACACGCCCGCGGCCGCCGTGCAGTGGGGGACGTACGCGCGCCAGCGCACCGTCGTCGCCACCGTCACTACGCTCGCGGACGAGGTGGAGCGCGAAGGGCTCGGCGCGCCGGTCATCACGGTGATCGGCACGGTCGTCGGCCTGCGCGACGAGATCTCCTGGTATGACCGCATGCCGCTGTTCGGCAAGCGCGTCGTCGTCACGCGCGCCTCGACGCAGGCAGGAAGCCTTCGCGCGGCGCTCGGCTCGCTCGGTGCCGAAGTGCTGGAGCTTCCCGCGCTGCGCGTGGTGCCGCTCGATCCGGAGCCGTTGAGTGAGGCGCTCGACCGCATCGGCGAGTACGATTGG
>DATEOG010000196.1:0-4622 GCA_035274345.1 Gemmatimonadaceae bacterium | reverse complement strand
TCTCCGTCGAGGACGCCACCTACGAGTCCGAGTATCCGCTGTTCGACTTCGAGATTGCCGTCGACCGAGTGCGCGCGGCGCGTTTCGCGATCGATGACAGCGGCACGGGCGTCGTGCTCACCGCCCGGTCGGAGGGCTTCGTCGCCGGCCGTCCCGACATCGGTGAGACGATCCGCCGCCTGACGGCCTACGCCGATGCCGGCGCCGACTGCCTGTTTGCGCCCGGGATCCGGACCGCAGCCGACATCGAGGCGGTCGTGCGCGCCGTCGCGCCCAAGCCGGTGAACGTCGTCGTCAACGCGGACTTCGCGACCGTGGAGCAGCTCGCCGCGCTCGGCGTCCGCCGTATCAGCGTCGGCGCCACGTTCGCCCGTACCGCCCTCACCGCCTTCCTGGCCGCGGCGAAGGAAGTCACCGAGCACGGCACCTTCACCGCGTTCGGCCGAACGCTCACCGGCGCGGAGATCGATCGGCAGTTCGTGTAGCGCAGGGCCGGGAGTCCGAGGGGCCAGGCCACCTGATGCGCGGCGCACGGCTGAAGACTACAACGGCCACTGATTTACGCGGAGGGTGCGGAGGGAACCGCGAGAACGCGGAGAACTACCCTCCGGGTCGAGCAGCTCTCACCGGCGCAGTACGCCTCTCCATCCACAACCCCAAAAGGAAGACTGTGAGGTCGGCATTCAGCCCGCATTGCGCCAAAACCTTTCACGGTCCTCCCGCCGTGCTCCGCGGGCTCCGCGTCAATCAGTGGTAGTTGAAGTGACTGTGGTAAATGCGTTGCCCACTGTGCACCCGCGCATCGCACACACGTGCCTTATCGAACCGCCACCGCCATCTCCGCCAGCAGCACGCCCACCGCCGACGTGACCACGAGCTTCAAATCCGCCGGCTCTCCTGGCGTCAGCTCGAAGTCGTAGGTCTCGCCATTTCCGAGCTGCTGCACCGCGCGACGCACGGTCGCGCGATCGCGGGAAAGTTCCATCCCGTCCTTCGCCACCGCGCGCCACGACACCGGCGTCGAGTCGCGAACGAGTCGCACGATCATGCTCGGCCGGTAGGTGTGCACGTCGACGATCCGCAGCCGGTAGCGCTCACCCGCGCGCAACCGCATCGTGTCCGGCGCGAGGCTGCCGTTGATCAGCACCTGGGCCCCATTCGCGCTCGCGCGCGGCACCGTGAGCAGCACCACCTTGTCGTGCGCTGCGTCGAATCGCGCGCGCTCATCGACGACGAGAAGCGTTCCGCTCAGTCCTGCCTGCTGCTGTCGGTTCTCGTCGGCGTGCGGGTGGTACATGAAGGTGCCCGACCTCGGCGGCGTGAACCGCGCCACGAACGAGTCACCCGGAGCGATCGCCTTCGCGATCCGCGTCCCGCGGCCGCTGAAGTCCGCCACGCCGTCGAAGTAGCTCTCCAGCTCGATGCCGTGCCAGTGCACCGCCGTCGGCTCGCGCAGACGGTTCACCACCGTGATGCTCACCGGCTTCCCGCGCTCGAGCACGATCGTCGGTCCCGGCAGAAGCGGGGACGAAACGGGTGTCGTCGACGCTCCCTCGTGAAGCACGTAGCCGTACGCGGGCTCCGCGTCGCTCCCGCCGGAGTCCTGCTGCGCCACGAGCCGAAGCTGCCGGCGCCCGGTCTCCCCCGCCTGCGCCACGGTTCGTGCATCGCGTCCGCGCACCTCGATCCCCATCACGAGCCCGCCCATCATGTCCAGCGCGTGATTGCTCACGTGCACGAGATGCTCGGGCGGAAGCGCGCTGCCGTCGAGTGGCGAGTTTCGGAGGACGTGGAAGTTATCGTGGCAGTGGAACAGCCAGTTGCCCGTGCGCTCCGGAACCCACGTCATCGAGAACGTGCGGCCAGGGGCGGCGCGCTCGGTCACCACACGCGGCACCGACGTCGCGCCGCCGAAGCTGCTGTCGGCGTCCCCATCGCCGCGCCCATTCACGTCGAAGTAGAACCCGTGTAGATGCATCGGGTGCACCGCGACGCTCGCGTTGATGACGCGATAGCGCACCGTGTCGCCGACGGAGTACGTCAGTCGTTCGGTGTTCGGCCACGACTTGCCGTTGATCGTAAACCGCAGCACGTCGTTGCGGTTGACGAAAGCACCCAATGCGCGATTCGACCTCCACATGGCGATGACGAGCACGCGATCGTTCGCGACGCGAGATGCGCCGCGCGCATCCACCACGAACGCGCCGTGCAGCTCGGCGTCCATCGACGCGGAACTGTCGGCGAGTCCGCCGCTCACGACCTGCCCCGAGTAGTGGTACGTCCCCGGCGCGCCGGCGGCGAACCTCACTTCGCGCGTAGCGCCCGCCGCGATCTGCACCGTGTCCGCCGCGGACGGGGAGCCGCGCGTCGACAGCCCACGCATCACGAGCGTTCCGCTCGTCCGCGGGTTGGTCACCCGCGCGACGATCGTCGTTCCCTCCGGCACGCGGATCAGCGGTCCCGGGATGCTCGCGCGCTTTCCTCGCTCCGCGAACGCGCGCACGACGAGCCCCGGTTGATCGTCGCGATCGGGCCGCCAGTCGACCTCCCGCACTTCGAGGTCGACCGTCAGCACCCCGCCGTTGAGCGTCCCCGCCGGCGCGCGATTGTCGTTGATCGCCGCCCGCTCCAGCAGCGCCGCGCGGTCGCCGGCGTGTCGAGGCGCGATCATCACCACCATGCTCGCAACGAGCGCAATCGCTGGACGCATTCAGCGAGTATATGGAAAGCCGGAGCGGATAGCGAGCACCTGCACAAGTCATCCCGAGCGAGCGCAGCGAGTCGAGGGATCCGCACCCGAATGTCATCCCGAGTGAGCATAGCGAGTCGAGGGATCTGCACCCCTATGTCGTCCCGAGCGAGCATAGCGAGTCGAGGGATCTGTGCCCCTATGTCATCCCGAGCGAGCGTAGCGAGTCGAGGGATCTGCACCTCGGCCTGATGGTGCAGATCCCTCGACTTCGCTCGGGATGACCCCTTGAACGTTCAACTCACCAACTCATGGCTCACCGTAGCTCAGAGATCCTTCGCGCCAGGAACCGTCTCTCCGGCTCCAGCGTCGCGAGCGCGAGCGCCCGCTCATACGCCGCGATCGCCTCCTCGCGCCGGCCGAGCCGCGCGAGCAGGTCGGCTCGCGCCGAGTGTATGAGGTGATACACGTCGAGCTCGCCGCGAGAGAGGATTCCGTCGATCAGCTCGAGACCTGCCTCCGCCCCGTCCCGCATCGCCACCGCCACGGCGCGGTTCAGCTCGACGATCGGCGTCGGCTCGATCCGCAGCAGCACGTCGTACAGCCCCGCGATCTGAACCCAGTCGGTCGCCTCCGCGCTCGGCGCCTCCGCGTGCAGCGCCGCGATCGCCGCCTGCACCGTGTACGGGCCGATCCGCCCCGAGCGCATCGCGCGCTCCACCAGCCGCGCGCCTTCCGCGATCGCGTCGCGGTCCCACTGCGATCTGTCTTGCTTGGCCAGCAGCGCGATCTCGCTGCTCGTCGTCGTGCGCGTCAGCCGCCGCGAGTCGTGCAGGAGCATCAGCGCGAGCAGACCCGCCACTTCACCCTCTTCCGGAAGCAGGTCGAGGAGCAGCCGGCCGAGCCGGATCGACTCGCGCGTCAACTCCGTCCGCACCACCGCGTCGCCGGACGTGGCCGAGTATCCTTCACTGTACACCAGATAAAGGACGTGCAGCACGGCGTCGAGCCGCGCCGGCATGTCGGCGCGCGTCGGGATCGCGTAGGGAATCTGCGCGTCGCGGATCTTCGCCTTCGCACGCACGATCCGCTGCGCAATCGTCGGCGCCGTGGACAGGAACGCACGAGCGACCTGCTCCGTCGTCAGGTCGCACACTTCGCGCAGCGTCAGCGCGATCCGCACGTCTGCGCTCAGCGCCGGATGGCAGCACGTGAAGATCAGCCGCAGCCAGTCGTCGTCGAGCGACTCGTCGTCGAGCTCGGGCTGCGCTGCGTGCCGCTGCTCCAGCGCGTCCGTGATGACCGATCGGCGCTCGTCGAACCGTGAATCGCGGCGCGCCGCGTCGATCGTCTTGAATCGTCCCGCCGACACGAGCCACGCGCGCGCGTTCGCCGGCACGCCATTTACCGGCCACTGCTGCAGCGCGGCGGCGAACGCATCCTGCAGCGCCTCCTCGGCGCGATCGAAGTCGCCGAGGAGGCGGATGAGCGAGGCGAGCACGCGGCGGGACTCGGTGCGATACACGCGCTCGATCGTCGCGTGCGCGTCCTGCGAGCCCGACTCGCTCATGCCGTCATCGGTGCTCGGCGCTCAGTCGCGCTTGAACTCCATGATCGGCCGCACCTCGACGCCACCCGTACGTGCGGCGGGGATCTTCGCCGCGATCTGGATCGCCTCGTTCAGGTCCTTCGCCTCGAGCAGGTAGAACCCGCCCAGCTGCTCGCGCGTCTCCGCGAACGGACCATCGGTCGTGGAGATCTTGCCGTTGCGGACACGCACCGTGGACGCCGTCTGCGTCGGCTGCAGCGCGTTGCCGCCGAGCACGTGGCCACTGTTTCTGTAGTTGTCGCCGAAGGCGAAATACTCGGCCATGATGCTGTCGGCTTCCGTCTTCGGCGTCGCCGCCCATTCCTGCTCGTTCTCGTAGATGAG
>DATEOG010000195.1:0-2263 GCA_035274345.1 Gemmatimonadaceae bacterium | reverse complement strand
GATGCGCGATGCGCTATGCGCGATGCGCTACGGCCTCGGGACGCAGGAGGGTCCCGAGGCCGTTCCGCCGTAGCTCATAGCGCAATGCGCACTGCGCATCGCTCGCGTTCTGCGCTACGCGCGGGTCAACATCGCCTCGCGCCGAGCTCCGATCGTGGTCGCGGCCTTCGCCAGCGTGTCGCGGTCGCGGACGAGGGAGACTCGGAAGTACCCCTTGCCACCCTCGCCGAAGGCCATGCCGGGTGTCACGACCACGCCGTCCTCGTCGATCAGCGTGCGCACCCACTCCCAGTCGTCCGTTCCCTCGGGGATGGGGAGCCAGAGGTACATCGACGCCGGCGGCGGCGCGGCGTTCCAGCCAGCAGCGTGGAACGCGTTCATCATCGCGTCGCGGCGCGCGCGATACTCGGCCACCGTTGCCGGTACCAGCTCGGCGTAGTGGTTGAGCGCGTACGTCGCCGCCGCCTGCATCACCGTCGGCGTGCCGTAGCCGACGTTCGTGCGATACGCGGCCAGCGCCTCGATCGCGTCGCGGTTGCCGACGGCGAAGCCGATGCGCATCCCCGCCATGCTGAACGTCTTCGAGCACGAGTGGAACTCGATCGTGACCTCGCGGTCCGGGTCGGCCTCGAGCGCGCTCGGCGCGGGACGGCCGCCGAAGGTCAGCTCGCTGTACGCCATGTCGCTCACGTAGAGCAGGTCGTTCTGACGGCAGAACTCCACCGCGCGCTCGTGGAAGTCGATCTCGACGCGCGCGCCGGTGGGGTTGTTCGGGTAGTTCGCGATCAGGACCTTGGCGCGCTTCCGGTCGGCGGCAGAGATCGCGTCGAGATCGAGCACGAAGTCGTTCTCGGCACGCATCGGCACCCAGCGCACCTCGGCCCCGCACAGCAGCGGGGCGCGAGCGAACACCGGGTAGAAGATCTCCGGCACGAGCACCACGTCACCCGGATTGCAGAGGGCGAAGATGAGCTGCGCGATCCCTTCCTTGGCTCCGCTCAGCGCCAGCGCCTCCACCTCCGGCTCGATGGTCGCCCCGAAGCGGGCGTGCATGAAGTCGGCGATCGCGTCGAAGTAGCCCTGCGTAGCCCGAAACGGCGGATATGCGCCCGACGTCGGCTCCTCGCCGGCGGCGGCCATGGCCCGAACGATCCCCGGAGCAACGGCGAGGTTGGGGCTGCCGATGCCGAGGTCGACGAGCGTCGCGCCACGAGCTCGGGCGTCCGCCTTCAGACGGTCGAGCTCGGCAAAGACGTAGGGCGGCAGGTTCCGGAGCGTATCGGACTGGGTCGGTGGCACGGTAGGGTCGTCTGATCGGTCGGTGTACACAAAACGTCGCGTCGCAAGTTAGCAGCATCAGCCCGAACAAGAGCAGGGCCATGGCGACGGCACATAGTCGCACCGTCCGCGGCACTGTCGGGCGGTTACAATAGAAGACGAACCCACCCCGAGCCGCGCCACGCCGCTCCGTCACTTGCGACGCGGCCCTCCGCCCCTCAAGGTTTGGGCTCGACACCTCAAAGACCTCGACGAAATGCGCAGACCGCTCCTCACACTCACGCTCGCCGCGCTCGCCGCCTGTGGAAGCGACTCGGACTCCGGTACGGGCCCGGGTCTGGGGTCAGCGCTGAATGGGACCTACGACCTCACGACGGTGGACAGCAAAGCGCTGCCGGGCGTCTTCGCCGACTCGACGCTCAAGGGTGGGCAGCTCGTGATGAGCGATTCGGGGTGGTCGCAGATCTCGGTCGTGCAATACGCGGCGGGCGGGAGCGCGAACGGGGACACGCTGAAGCTGGGCGGCTTCTGGGTCTCGAGCGGGCCAAACCTGACATTCTTCGACGCCGGGAACAGCACGACGTACACGGGGACTTACACGTCGACGAGCATCAACATCACCACGAAGACGGCCACCCTGCTGGGCTACACGAAGAAGTAGCCGGGCCCTCCCACCGTCCCCCGCGTTCCGCCAGCGCTCGCTGATCGGATGACGTCCGCCGCTGCCGCCCCCGACGCCGCGAGCGTCCGCGCGCTGTTCGTGGAGCGCTTCGGCCGCCAACCCGATCGCGTGGCCTCGGCGCCGGGGCGAGTGAACCTCATCGGCGAGCACACCGACTACAACGGGGGCGAGGTGCTCCCGATCGCAATCTCTCGCCGGACCTGGGTCGCCGCCCGCCTGCGACCGACCGACGACGGCTCCCCGCCCACGCTGCGCGCCGCGTCGGGCACCCAGCGGACGATGGGAACGGCACCGCTGGCTTCG
>DATEOG010000194.1:0-9624 GCA_035274345.1 Gemmatimonadaceae bacterium | reverse complement strand
GTTCGCGATCACGTACGTGAAGGAGGCCGACGACCCGAGGCATCGGGACAAGCACATGGCGAAGCCGAAGGCGAAGTGAGCCCGGCACATCGCGCGTCGAGCGCGCGCGTCGTACCCGCGCGCGTGCTCGCGCTCTGTGTCGCGGCGGCGCTCGCGTCGAGTGCCGCGACCGTGCACGCGCAAAAGGCTGCGCTCGTGTGGGGTCCGGCTCCCGCGTCGCTCCCGCCGGGCGCGCGGATGGCCATCGTGAGCGGCCATCCCGCCAAGCCGGGACCGTTCACGATTCGTCTTCGGCTGCCTAGCGGCTTCACGGTGCCACCGCACTTTCATCCGGTCGACGAGCACCAGACGCTCATCAGCGGCCGCATCGGCCACGGCATGGGCGACAGCGTCGACGTGAAGGCGGTGAAATGGCTGCGCCCGGGCCAGAGCGTCACGCTGCCGGCGAACGCGCACCACTACGTGCGGACGAGAGGTCGCACGCTCGTAGAAGTGAGCGCAGTCGGGCCGTTCGTGGTGACGTATGTGAATGAGAGGAACGATCCGAGGAGGCGCTAACGCGCTATGCGCTATGCGCTTTGCGCTTTGCGCTTTGCGCTGAAGCGAAACAGCTTCGGGAGTCAGCAGCGTCCCGAGGCTTGGCGCATTGCGCACAGCGCATAGCGCAGCGCGCTGTTCAAGGTGTCCTCCAGCCTCCATTCTCCCCGCCGATCAACTCGTCCGCGGCGCGCGGACCCCAGCTTCCCGCCGGATACGTCGGCATTGGTGTCGCCGGGTGCTTCTCCCAATACTCGAGCAGCGGATCGATCAGTCGCCACGCAGCTTCCACCTCGTCGCTGCGCGTGAACAGCGTCATCTCGCCGATCATCACGTCGAGGAGCAGCGTCTCGTAGGCTGGCGCCGCCGTCTCGCCGAACGCTTCCGCGTACGTGAAGTCCATGTCCACCGGCGCCACTTCCACCTGCTGCGTCAGTGCGACCGCCGCACCGGGGACCTTCACCTCGAAGTTGAGCGACACCCCTTCGTTGGGTTGCACGCGCATCACCAGCACGTTCGCCTCGAGCTCGCGCCCCGCGCCCGATCCGCCGAACATCAGATGTGGCGGCGCCCGGAAGTGCACGGCGATCTCGCTCACGCGCTTCGGCAAGCGCTTGCCACTGCGCACGTAGAACGGCACGTCCTTCCAGCGCCAGTTGTCGACGTGGAAGCGCACCGCGGCGTACGTCGGCGTGTGCGACTCCTTGGCCACGTCCGGCTCCTCGCGGTAACCGGGGACGGCTTTGTCCTTGACCTTTCCGGCCGCGTACTGCGCGCGCACCGTATTCTCCGGGATCGTCTCCGGCGTGAGCCACCGAATCGAGCGCAGCACCTTCACCTTCTCGTCCCGCACCGCGTCGGCCGTCATCGACGACGGCGGCTCCATCGCGGTGAGCGCGAGCAGCTGAAGCAGATGGTTCTGAAACATGTCGCGCACGACGCCCGCTTCCTCGTAGTACTTGCCGCGTGCCTCGACTCCCACCGTCTCCGCTGCGGTGATCTCGACGTGCGACACCCACCGCCGGTTCCACAGCGGCTCGAAGATGGAGTTGGCGAAGCGCAGCACGAGGACGTTCTGCACCGTCTCCTTCCCGAGGAAATGGTCGATGCGGTACACCTGGTGCTCGGCGAACAGCGACAGCACGAGCTGGTTCAGCGCGTGCGCCGTCGCGACGCTGCGGCCGAACGGCTTCTCCACGACGACGCGCGCCCAGGGGCGCTGCGCGGGGTCGTCGATCCGCGGCACGAGCCCGCTCGAGGAGAGCAGCCGCACGATCGGCTCGAACACGCTCGGCGGCACGGCCAGATAGAAGAACCGGTTGCGCTCGGCCGGCGCACACTCGGACTCGATCTCGTCGAGCTTCTTCCTGATCCCTTCGTACGCCGCCGCGTCGGTCGCGTCTCCACCGACGAAGAAGATTCGCTTCTCGAATGCCTTCCAGATCTCCTCGTCGACGCGCTTCACCTCGTCCGACTCGCCAAGCGCGGCACGCATCCGTTCGCGGAACGACGCATCGTCGAGCGACGACTCACGTCCCACCGCCAGCACCGCGAATCCGGGTCCGAGCAGATGCTCCTCGGCGAGCTGATAGAGCGCGGGGAACAGCTTCCGCTTCGTGAGGTCACCCGTCGCGCCGAAGATCACCATCGTGCAGTGCTCGGCCTGTGCTGCTTGCGCGACCTGTTCGCCGTAGCGCGTGTGCGTCTTCGAGATGTGCATCCGAACGCCGCGTGGCGAGTTGGACGCGGCACTCGGCTGCGGCGCCGTCATGAGCCCTTCACCGCGTGCCCGCCGAACTCGTTGCGCAGCGCGGCGATCACCTTGGCGCCGAACGAATCTTCCTGCCGCGATCGGAGCCGCATCAGCAGCGACAGGGTGATCACGGGCGCGGGAACGTCTTCCTCGATCGCTTCGGCCACGGTCCAACGTCCCTCGCCGGAGTCGGCGACGTAGCCCTTGAGCGCCGAGAGCTTCGCGTCCTTGGTGAACGCGCTCACGGCGAGCTCGTTGAGCCACGAGCGCACGACGCTGCCGTGCTGCCACAGCTCGGCGATCTGGCGCATGTCGAGCTCGGGATACCGCTTCGACGCCGAGAGAATCTCGTAGCCCTCCGCGTACGCCTGCAGTAGCCCGTACTCGATGCCGTTGTGCACCATCTTCACGTAGTGCCCGGCGCCCGGCGGCCCCACGTGCGCGTAGCCGCCCTCCTGCGCGAGCGCCGTGAAGATCGGCTCGCAGTGCGCCACCGCCTCGCGCACGCCGCCGACCATGAGGCAGTAGCCGTTCTCCAGTCCCCAGATGCCGCCGCTCGTCCCCGAATCGATGAGATGAATTCCTTCCGACGCCAGTCGCTCGCCGCGCGCGACGGTGTCCTTGTACATCGAATTCCCCCCGTCGATCAGGATGTCGCCCTTCGCGAGCAGCGGGAGCAGCGTGTCGATCGTGGAGTCCACCGGCTTCCCCGCCGGCACCATGATCCAGATCACCCGCGGCTGCGCGAGCTGCTGCACCACCTGCGCGAGATCCTTCGCCGGCGCGGCGCCGAGCGCCTGATACTTCGACACGGTGGCCGGCTCCCGGTCGAACGCGACGACGGAGTGGCCATTCCGCATGAGCCGCTCGACCATGTTGCCGCCCATCTTGCCGAGGCCGATCATTGCGAGCTGCATGTCGATCGTCGATGTAGGGTGAGCTCCGCTTGGCTCGAACGCGATTCAAACGACGGAGCGCGGATCTTGAACAGCGATCAGATCTGAAAGGGCCGGATCGGCTCCTCTCCGGGTCGACATGCCAGAACCGGTGCACCTCTCCTCTCCATCCACGACTTCAATGCCTTTTGAGGTCCGGTGGAGAGATCGTTTCGCCCACACGGGGCAAATCCTGCCGTTTCAGCGAAGATCGCCGTTCCAGATCCGCGTTCCGTCGTTCAGGACGAGATCGAGCTACGAGATCAGCACCGCCCGCGCAGGTGCACCATCCAGGCCAGCGAGCAGGATCGGGAGGCAGTACAGCTCGTAGTCGCCCGGCGGCGGCTCGGCGAGGACCAGCCCTTCAACGATCACCACGCCGTTGGAGAGCAGCGTCTTGTGCGTCTTGTGGTGGGGCGAGCGGAACTGCTCGACCGACAGGTAGTCCACGCCCACCAGCCGCACGCCGATCGACACCAGGTACTCCGCGCCGTCCGGTGTCACGTGCGTGAAGTCGGGATGAAACTCCGAGCTTCCGCTGGCGAGCCATGCGGAGTTGCGCGTCTTGATCAGCAGCCGCGTCACGCCGCGTAGATCATGTCTCCGGAGCTCGGCCTCGCCCACGGCCATCACCTCGTCGCCGAAGGCAATGAGCCGAGCCGGCCCGACGAGCACGTCGAGCGGGAGCTCGTCCACTCCCGCGCCGCCGTCCATGAAGTGCAGCGGGGCGTCGACGTGGGTCCCGGTGTGCGAGCCGAGGTCGATGCGCGACACGTTCGCCGTGTCGCCCTGCGCGATCGACTGCACCGCGGTGATCGAGATCGGCGGATTGCCCGGATACACCAGACCGCCGTGGCGCACGGGCACCGACACGTCCCAGATCCCGCTCTTCGTCGCCGTCATGCGTTCGCCTCCGATCCGACGGCGGGCGGCTCGATCACGACGCCGTCCTCACCGCGCAGTAGGGTGTCTTCCACGCCGTAGCCCTTCGCGGCGCGCACGTGCTTCGCGATGGCGCGCCGCGTCTCGTCCTGCGGCGACTGGATCGCGATGCGCGCCGTGCGGAACCGTCGTCCCGACTCGACGACGAACAGGTCGCACAGCGCGAGCTCGCGCTCGCACCCAGCCTCTCCGCGCTCGTCCAGCAACCGCTGCGTGCGCGCGAGCACGCACGCCGTCGCGAACAGCTCGATGGCCATGTCGGCCAGCCGTTCGAGCTCCTGCTGCGCGTCGATGACTCCCTTTCGGTATGCGCGGATCACGCGCTCGGCGCGATCCGTCAGCTCACCGACGTGTTTCTCGAAGAACGGCTGGTGCGATTTCAGCCGGTCGTGCAGCGGTACCTCGAGGTCGGGCTTGTCGCCGAGGCGCGTGCGGATCCGGAACGCCGCGGTGCGCGAGAGCAGTCCGAGGTTCTTCATCGGCTGCCGCAGCGCGGCGCCCAGATGCTCGAGCTCCTCGGCCGGCTCCTGAATGCCGTTGAGGGCGATGAACAGCCGGAGAATCTCGTTCGTGCCCTCGAAGATGCGATTGATGCGAGAGTCGCGCAGTAGTCGCTCGTACGGCCACGGCTTGACGAACCCGCGCCCGCCCGCGAGCTGCACCATCTCGTCGGCGGCACGCCACAGCATCTCGCTCGCGAACACCTTGCAGCACGCCGCCTCGAGCGCGTACTCGCCGCCCGGCGACTCGGCCATGCGCGTGAGCACGCCGAGCATCGCGTCGGAGGCGTAGACGTCCGTGGCCGTGCGCGCGAGCTTGCGCTGCGTGATCTCGAAGTCGGCGATCGGCCGGCCGAACTGCACGCGCTGCTCGGTGAACTCGCTCATCTGCTGCAGGATCCGCTTGGTGCCCGTCGTGCACCCCGCAGCCAGTGACATCCGCCCCGCGTTCAGCGCGTTCACGGCGATCGCGAATCCCTTGCCCTGCGTACCGAGCAGATGGTCGGCCGGCACGCGAAGCCCTTCGTATGCAAGCTCCGCCTGTGTCGATCCGCGGATACCCATCTTTCGCACCGTGCCGACGACGCGGAATCCCGGCATGTCCGGACGGATGATGAAGGCGGTGGGACGGAGTACGAGCTCACCGTTCTTCATCACCTCCGTCTGCGCGAACGTCGTGATCACCCCCGCGCGGTGGCCGTTGCCGATCCAGTGCTTGCGGCCGTCGAGGATCCACTCGGCGCCGTCGGCGCTCAGTCGTGCGCGCGTCACGATGTGCTGCGCGTCGGACCCCGTCTCCGGTTCCGTGAGCGCGTACGCGCCGAGCGTCTCCCCGCGCGCGAGCATCGGCAGATAGCGCTCCTTCTGCGCCGGCGTGCCGTACAGCACGATCGCCTTCGCGCCGAGTCCGGCGTGCACGGCGACGAGCACGCCGATCGACGGATCCAGGCTGGAAAGCGCGCCGAACACGTGAGAGTATGCCGCCGGAGAAAGGCCGAGTCCGCCGTACTCGCGCGGGATCGAGATGCCGAGAAATCCTTCGGCGGCGAGCGCCTCGATCACCTCTTCCGGGATCGATTCCTGCTCGTCGAACTTCGCAGGGTCGATCAGCCCGCGGCTCATCCGCTCCAGCGACGCGAGCAGGCGGCGCACCGTACGCGCCTCGTCGGGGTCGCGCTCGTCGAGCGACGATGGGAAGGGGAACAGCAGCTGGTCGTGGATCGTTCCGGCGAAGACGCCGCGGACGAACGAGAGGGCGCCTTCGTCGCTCATCGCCGAAGCTTAGATCGCGAACGCGGGGCGCACCAGCGGCGCTGCCGGTGTCTTGAACAACAAAGCACCGAGGACCAAGATTCAACCATGAGCGAGTCCGTCGAGCGCGCCGCGCACACCAGCGCCGATGTGAACCTCGAAGCCGAACGGCGGTTCACGGACGAGCGGCTCCGGCTCGTGGCCGAGAGCATGGGCGGCATCGTCTTCGACTACGATCTCGTCGCGCGCACGACGTTCCGGAACGACGCGGTCAAGGGAATGTTCGGCTGGGAGGAGTACGAGCTCACCGAGGAGTGGTGGGTCCAGCACATCCATCCGGACGACTCGGAGCGCGTGCGCGAGGTCGAGCTCTCGTGCTTCCAGAAGGGACGCGACGGACACTGGGAGGTCGAGTACCGCTTCGAGCGAGCCGACGGGACTTATGCGACCGTCCTCGAGCGGGGAAGGATCATTCGCGACGAGCTCGGCAACGCGGTGCGGTGCGTGGGCACGGTGAGCGACATCTCGGACCGAGTGAAGCTCGTTGCTCAACGCCACCAATCGCAAAAGATGGAGGCCGTGGGGCAGCTCGCCGGCGGCATCGCGCACGACTTCAACAACCTGCTCACCGCGATCAGCTGCAATGTCGAGCTGCTGCTCGACTCCACCGACCCGAGCGACGCGCGCCGCGACGACATCGTCCAGATTCGCGAGGCGGCGAACCGCGCGGCGACGCTCACGCGCCAGCTGCTCGCGTTCAGTCGGCGGCAGGTCCTGCAGTCCAGGCCGCTCGACCTGAACGCGACGGTCGCGAACATGGAGCGCATGCTTCGCCGCGCGCTCCCCGCCGGCGTGGTGCTCGACACCGCGCTCGATCGGGCGCTCTGCACCGTGCACGCCGATGCGGGGCAGATGGAGCAGGTGCTCATGAACCTCGTGCTCAACGCGCGCGACGCCATGCCGAACGGGGGCAGCATCGTCGTGCGGACGGCGGATGTCGAGCTGGACTCACCGATGCTGCATCGCTTCGGGCAGCTCGAGTCCGGTCACTACGCGATGCTGAGCGTTCGTGACTCCGGCTCGGGGATGACCGAGGAGATACTCGATCACCTGTTCGAGCCGTTCTTCACCACGAAGGCACAGGGGAAGGGGACCGGGCTCGGCCTCGCCACCGTGCACGGCATCGTCGTGCAGTCGGGCGGCCAGATCGTCGTCGAGACCGTGCCCGACGAGGGCACCGAGTTCCGCGTCTTCTTGCCGGCCCTCGCCGACGTCGTCCCGCAGCGACGGCCGAGCCCGACCTCGGCGCAGCCGCTGATCGCCCACGCGGTGCGGACGGTGCTCGTCGTGGACGACGACGACTTCGTGCGCGACGTTGCGGCGCGCGGGCTCGCGCGCTCGGGCTATCGCGTGCTGGCGGCACGTGGAGGCGACGCGGCGTTGGAGCTTCTGGCGCGCCAGGATCCGAACAGCGCGGTGCTCGTGCTCACCGACGTCGTGATGCCGGGAATGAATGGAGGCGAGCTCGCCGAGCGGCTCGCAGGTGAGCGGCCGGGTTTGCGGGTCGCGTTCATGAGCGGCTTCTCGACCGATGAGCTCGCTCGCAGCGGGATGGGGTTTCCGATGCGTAGCTTTCTCATCAAGCCGTTCACGCTGCCCGAGCTCGTGAGCTTCGTCGAGGACACTTTCCGGGACGACGAGGAAGACGGGTCCTGAGCGGGCAGAACGGCGTACTTCTCGCGCACATCGAAATCATGCAAATGCCCCCGTCTCGTGCCGCCACTCTCGCCGCGGTGCTGCTCCTCACGCTCGCGGGCGGATGTCGCCGCGGAAAGGCACCCGAGCCCGCTGCCCCGGCTCCCGAACCGGTCGCTGCGGAGCCCGTCGCGCCAACACCGCGCTTCCGAACGGGTGAGGGGGTCGTCGAGGCGATGCGCGCCCGATACGCCGGCAAGTGGTACACGACGCTGACCTTCAAGCAGCGGACGTCGCGCCTCCTGCCGACTGGAAAATGGAGCGTGCAGACCTGGTGGGAGGCGATGAAGCTCCCCGGCAAGCTGCGCATCGACTTCGATCCCGTGAGCGCGGGCAACGGTGTGCTCTACGCGCGCGACAGCCAGTTCGT
Organism: Gemmatimonadaceae bacterium; assembly: GCA_035274345.1. Classification (GTDB taxonomy): domain Bacteria; phylum Gemmatimonadota; class Gemmatimonadetes; order Gemmatimonadales; family Gemmatimonadaceae; genus AG11. The sequence continues at coordinate 1,581 of DATEOG010000194.1, read as the reverse complement.
GGTGCAGAATGGGCGCTCTCTGCGCGGCGATCCGGGGATCAACCCGCTGCTGCTGCTCGGCTTCGACGTCTACACGGCCCCGCTGACGTACACGACGACGCGACTCCGGCGCGAGGGCTTCGACCTGACGCGGGTGTGGGAGACGACGTTCCAGGGTCGGCCGGTGATCGTCGTCGGCGCCCGACGGGGCGACTACGACCGCAAGCAGTTCTGGGTCGACGCCGAGCGGCTGGTGTTCGTGCGCATGCTGGAGCCGACGCCGCGCGACACGACGAAGATGCAGGACATCCGCTTCGTGAACTACGAGCGCCGCGGCAACGGCTGGATCGCGCCGCGCGTGGAGATCTGGTCGGAGCAGAAGCTCGTGTTCTACGAGGACTACGAGGACGTGCGCGTGGACGTCCCGCTCGACGACGCCCTGTTCGTGCCGTCGCGGTGGAAGACCGCGCGACACTGGACGCTGACGGCGCGTCCGCAGTAGTTCAGGGTTTCATTTCACGTGCAGGCAGTGTCCGTGAGTGCGCCGAGGCGATAGTTGACAAAAGCAACCATTTGCATGATCCTGACAACGAAGGCCACCCGCTCGTCAGGATCATGCCCCCTCGCGTCCAGACCGCCCACGTCGCCGCCGTGCGGCGGTTCAACCGGTTCTACACCCGCCTCGTCGGCGCGCTCGACGAGGGTGGCTATCTCCACAGCCCGTTCACGCTGACCGAGGGACGTGTGCTGTTCGAGCTCGCGCATCGCGACGCACCCACAGCGTCGGCGCTCATCGGCGAGCTCGGACTCGACGCGGGGTACGTCAGCCGATTGCTCCAGCGGCTGCAGCGCCGACGGCTCGTCCGTCGAACCCGCTCGCCACACGACGGGCGGGAGAGCCACATCGCGCTCACCGCCGCGGGCCGCGCCGCCTTCCGAAAGCTCGATCGCGACGCCGATGCGCTCGTGGAGCAGTTGCTCGCCACGCTCGACGACACCGGCCAGCGACGCCTCATCGACGCGATCCGGACCATCGGCGACCTGCTGGGCGCGACGGAGCCCGGTGGATCGGGCGCCGCGCCGCCGTATATCCTCCGTCCGCCGAACGTCGCCGATTACGGCTGGATCATCCAGAGCCACGGCGAGGTGTACGCGCGCGAGTACGGGTGGGGGCCGCGCTTCCTCTCGCTCGTCGCGCGCGTGGTCGCCGATTACATCGACGACTTCGACCCCGCGGTCGAGCGATGCTGGATCGCCGAGCGGGATGGGCAGAACGTCGGCTCGGTGTTCGTGGCGAAGGATCCCACGCGGCCCGGGGTCGCCAAGCTGCGCATGCTCCTCGTGGTCCCGTCCGCGCGCGGGCTCGGCATCGGCAAACGGCTCGTCGACGAATGCACGCGCTTCGCTCGCGAGGCGGGCTATCACACGATCTCGCTCTGGACGAACAGCGTGCTCACCGCTGCGCGGCAGATCTATGTGGACGCGGGCTATGTCCTCGTACGCACCGAAGTGCACGACACCTTCGGCATGCCACTCACGTCGGAGACGTGGGAGCTGACGCTGTAGCCGCCGTGAGAATCGCGTCGAGCTGATCGCGCAATA
>DATEOG010000193.1:0-3092 GCA_035274345.1 Gemmatimonadaceae bacterium | reverse complement strand
CACCAACAAGGCGCGCGTGGAGCGGCTCCTGGCCGAAGGGCTGATGGCTGCGGCGGGGCTGGCTGCGATCGAGCTCGCCAAGGCGAACGGCTCGTGGGAGAGCCTCGATGGCGTCGAGTCGCTCGTCGTTCCCGCCGATCTCGAGAAAGCGCTTCGCGCGAGTCAAAGTGCGGCGAAGAACTTCGCCGCCTTTGCGCCCTCGGCGCGGAAGGGCTACCTGCACTGGATCAGTCAGGCGGTGCGCCCTGAAACGCGGGCGAAGCGGGTCGCCCACGTCGTGGAGCTCGCCGAATCGAAGCAGAAGACCAGGCACTTCGCGGCGATCGCCGAGGCAGCGGCGAAGCGCCGCGCGACCCGCGCGGCCACGAAGCGCTCGAAGGTCGCGAAGGCGACGAAGAAGACCGCGAAGAAGACCGCGAAGAAGACCGCGAAGCGCCGGTCGCGGTGAGCGCGTCCTCGAGGATCCTCCGGACGTCAGCGCTCGCGATCGTACTTGCCGCCCCGGCGCTGGTTGGCGCTCAGGTGGGCGAGGTGCGCGTTTCGGAGCTTGGATTGGGCTGGGCACGGTCGTCGGTGAACGCCGTGATCTTCCGCACGAGCAGCGTGGCGAGCTACGGCGACCTGCAGTACGCCGCGTACTACGACGACAGCGCGCACGTCGTGCTCGCGCGACGTCGGTTCGGGGAGACGCGCTGGACGCTGGAGCGGACGCCGTTCACCAACGACGTGTCCGACGCGCACAATGCGATCGCGATCGCGGTGGACGGAACGGGCGTGCTGCACGTCGCGTGGGCGGAGCACAACCGCGCTCTGCATTATGCGCGCGGCATACGCCCGGGATCGTTGACGCTCGGCGCGGTCGAGCGCATGACCGGCGCGCGGGAGGAACGCGTGACGTATCCGCAGTTCTACTCCCTTCCCGATGGTGATCTGCTGTTCGTCTACCGCGACGGCCAATCCGGGAGCGGCGACGTGCTGCTGAACCGGTTCGACGTCAAACGCGGTGCGTGGCGCGTGCTCCAGCATCCGCTGATCGCCGGCGAGGGACGACGCAACGCGTACCCGAACCAGCTCGCCGTGGACGCGCGCGGCGGCTGGCATCTGTCGTGGGTGTGGCGCGAGTCTCCCGACGTGGCATCGAATCACGACGTGATGTACGCGTTCTCCCCGGACGAGGGGCGGAGCTGGCAAACGTCGAACGGCCGGCCGTATGCACTCCCGATCACCGGCGCAACGGCCGAGATCGCGTGGGCGGTCAATCAAGGAAGTGAGCTCATCAATCAGACGTCGATGACGGTGGACTCCGCGCGCCGACCGCTGATCGCCACGTACTGGCGCGATGCGCGTTCGGAGGTGCCGCAGCTCAGGCTGGTGTGGCACGACGGCAAGCGGTGGCAGGTGAGCCAGGTGGGGACGCGCACTTCGGCGTTCAGGCTTTCGGGAGGGGGCACGAAGCGTATCCCGCTCTCGCGACCGCAGGTGCTCGCACGGCGAGGCGTGGTGTACGTCGTCTACCGCGACGCGGAGCGTGGCGGCGGCATCACCCTGGCCCGCTCGGCCGATCCTGATCGACTGCGCTGGACGACCGGTGACCTGCTCGGCTCCTCCGTGGGCCAATGGGAGCCGACGTACGACCTGGAACGCTGGCGCCGAAGTGGGATGCTGTCGCTGTTCGTGCAGCGGGTCGGCCAGGGCGACGGGGAGCGGCTGGAGGACATCGCGCCGCAGATGGTGTCCGTCCTCGACTGGAACCCCTGACTGTATGATCAGTCAGGCCCGACCGTCGACGAGTTCGATTGCGCCGGCGTGTCGCCGATCGTCCCGGGAGACATGCGCTCAGTCCGCCTCCCGAATCGTCGATCCCGCCGTCCGCTCGCCCTCGCCATTGCGGCCGGGCTCGTCCTCGTCGCCTGGGTCGGCTGCCACAACGGATCGCGCGACGCAGGGGCGCTGACGTCGGCGGGTGCCACCCACCTGCAGATGCGGGAGTACGAGCGCGCCATCCGCGACTTCGACCGGGCGCTGGCCCTCAATCCGGGCCTCGTCGCCGCCTGGAGGCAGCGCGCCCTGGCGTATCGCGGCAAGGGCGACTACGAGCGCGCCCTCGCCGATCTCGAACAGGCGATCCTCCTCGCGCCGAGCGACCCGCGGTTTTATACCGATCGAGGCGTCACGTACGAGCTACTCGGCGACTACTCGAGCGCGATCCGCGACTTCAGCCGCGCCATCGCCTTCAAGCCGAACCATGCGCCGGCGCTCGAGGGACGAGGGCGCACGCACTTCTACCTCGGCAACTTCGCCCAGGCGGCGTCCGACCTTCAGCGTGGCCTGGCACTCGACTCCGCCGACGCGTACGGAGCGCTCTGGCTGCACTTCGCGCGTCAACGAATGCGCCAGGACGACCGCGAAGACTTCGCGGCGCACGCGGCGCTCGTCGACGTCACGAAGTGGCCGTCACCCCTGATTCGCTACCTGCTTGGAGAGTTGCACGCGGACTCGCTGCGCGCTCTCGCGGCCACCGCACAGCTCGATGGCCGGAGCCAGGGCTGCGTCGTCTCCTTTTACCTCGGCGAGGAGGCGCTTCTCAACGGAGAGGCACCCAGCGCCGTGTCGCTGTTCGACGAGACACGCACTTCCTGTCCAAAGGAGCTCAACGAGCATCGGGCCGCAGTGGCCGAGCTTCAGCGCATGGGCCATCCGATAGCGCTGACTGGACGGTCAGGGTCGACCTCCCCGGCTCCCGAGACCTCCGCTCGTTAGGTCTCGTCGAGGAGCAGCAGCTCCTCGAATGGATCCGCGGCGACGATCGCCGCCGAGAAGCCGTGCTCCGGGACGATCGATCGCATCCGCCAATGGTCGATCGCCGCATCGAGCCGATCGGCGAGCAGGCGGGCGGGCTCACCCGGGGATAGGGTGACATCGAAGTGATGGAGCCCTCGCGCGACCCCTTCCCCGCGCGCCTTGAGATAGGCCTCCTTTCGCGACCAGGCCGCGAAGAACCCGTGCACCAGGTCGTCTCGGCGTTCCGCCAGCGCGCGGAGGCTCACGCGCTCCGCGGGGGAGAAGAACCGCTCCGCGAGCTCGAGATGATC
>DATEOG010000192.1:0-5394 GCA_035274345.1 Gemmatimonadaceae bacterium | reverse complement strand
GGCCGCGACGAGTACTACGTCTCGCTCCTCGGCGCGCCGTCGGAGACCGTGCCGTGGATGCTGCAGTTCGGCGGCCACCACCTCGCCGTCAACGTCACCATCGCCGGCGACCGCGGCATCCTCACGCCGACGCTCACCGGCGCGCAGCCCGCGCTCTACACGCTCGCCGGGAAGACCATCCGTCCACTCGGCCGCGAGAGCGACAAGGCGCAGGCGCTGCTCGACGCGCTCGACGAGAGCCAGCGCAAGCAGGCGATCCTCGGGTATCAGGTGGGCGATCTCGTGCTCGGCCCCGGTCAGGACGGCAAGGCGATTCAGCCCGAGGGGCTGAAAGCCACCGCGATGACGGAACGGCAGCGTGCGATGCTGCTCGAGGTGATCGCCGAGTGGAGCGGCATCGTACACGAGAGCGCGGCCGCGGCGCGCATGGCGGAGATCAGGGCCGACCTGAACGACACGTGGTTCGCGTGGAGCGGTCCGACGACCGCGGCGCAGGGCCAGAACATCACGGCGTACTACCGAATCCAGGGTCCGAAGCTGGTGATCGAGTACGCGCCGCAGCGGCTGGGCGGCGATCGCTCGCTGCACGTCCACACGATGTACCGCGACCCGACGAACGACTACGGGCGGAAGTACACCAAGCGATGAGAGCCGTCGCCGTCGGCACCGTCGCGCTGCTGCTGTCCGTCACGAGCGTGGCAGTCGCGCACCGCGTGGACGAGTACCTGCAGGCGACCACCATCGAGGTGGAGCAGAATCGCATCGTGCTGCAGATGCGACTCGCCCCGGGCATCGACGTCTTCCCGAAGGTGCTCGCGCTCATCGACACGGACGGGGACCGCGCCGTGGCCGAAGTCGAGCTTCGCGCCTACGCGGAGCGGCTCTCGAGGGATCTGTCGCTCTCGGTGGACGGCGCGCGCCTGCCGCTACGCATCGTCGCGTCGAAGATGGAGACGCTGGAGGCCCTGCGTGATGGACGAGGCACGATCGAGGTCGCGTTCGACGCGGCAGTGCCGCGCGGCGGCGGGGATCGGCGCCTCGTGTTCGAGAACAAGCACCAGCGCGCGATGGCCGAGTATCTCGTGAACGGTCTCGTGCCGCGCGACTCGGCGATCCGGCTCGGCACGCAGCAGCGGAGCTACGACCAGTCCGTCTACCGGCTGGAGTACGCGCAGGCTGCCGCGGCGCCACGTCCACCGTCGCCAGACTCGCGGCCGGGCGTCCGGTTGTGGCTCGCCATCGCCGCGCTGCTCCCCCTGTCGTGGATCGCGGTGCGGCGCGGCAGGCGGGGCGCTACCGCCTAGCCGCGGAGTGCGCGTTCAGCCGCAGGAAGTGCGCGGCATTGTTGCAGAGAATGTCGCGCTGAGGCGCGCTTTTTTTGGGGCGAAATGCACCGCCTGGTGACGGTGCGCACACACCCGAAGAGTGCGAGCGCACATCAGCGAGCTCGGCGTGACTGACCTCGTCGTACCGCCGTCTGAGCACTGGAGCTTCGACGTCGGAGACTCTCTGCGCGTCCGTCGAATGGACCGCGATGTGGTCACTCGCTTCCAGGAGCACTCGTGTTTCGTAATCTCTCGGTCTCGCGCCGCACGTGGCGCACCTCCGTGAATCTCTTTGCCGCCGTCGCGCTCGCGTTCGTGGGAGCGGCCTGCGCCGAACCCACCGGAAATGCAGCGAACGGCAAGATCACCGTACTGCTCACCGATGCGCCGGGCGACATCAAGACGGCCGTCGTCACGATCTCGCAGATCTATCTCCAGGGCGGTGAGAGCGACGAAGCGAGCGGCCGCGTGATCCTGCGCGACACGCCGGTCACGACCGACCTGCTGACGCTCGTGGGCTCGACCGCGGAGCTCGTAAAGGACGCGACCATTCCTGCCGGCACGTACGCGCAACTTCGCTTCGTGATCACGGGCGGGTACATCGAGGTGGACAACGGCGATGGCACGACGAGCATCTTCGCCTCGTCGCCGACGTACGCAGGCCTGCCGGCGGGCGCCACGGTGAAGGGCGCGCTGCAGACGCCGAGCTATTCGACGAGCGGCCTGAAGGTGAGCGTCCCCGGCGGCATCAACATCTCGGACGAGACGGTGCTGCTGGTCGACTTCGACGTCGCGCAGAGCTTCGGCAAGGATGCCGGCGGCAAGTGGGTGATGTCCCCGCTGCTGAAGGGGACGGACATGGGCAACACGGGCTCGCTCACGATCACGCTGAGCAAGGACGCAGCCCTGACGCTGCCGTCGGTGAACGGGTCGCTCGTCACGCTCGGCCAGTTCAAGGCGGCGCTCACGAACACCGCGACGAGCACGACGCAGGAGATCGCGCTCACCGACGCGAACAGCGACGGGGTCTTCGAAGCGAAGCTCCCGTACGTCGTCGCCGGGTCATACACCCTCGACTTCGTCGCGCCGGCAGGCATCACCTCCTTCACGACGACGCCGGTGCATCCGGCGCCAGTGAGCATCACGGCGGGAGGCGCGGCCACGTTCGACGGGGTGCTGAACGGGGTGGTGGCGCCTTAGCGAGAGGGTACTGCCGTACCGAGTACGACTGACGTAGCGAGTACCCAGACCCAGTCGGCGTGCCCCCGGAAGGCACGTCGATATCGCGACCCGGAAGGTCGGTGAGCCCTGGTGGCTCACGCGAATTCCGGGAGCGTCCAACTGGTACTGGGTACCTGGTACGTCAGTCGTACTCGATACGGCAGTGCCACCATACCTCGCGCCCTCAGTGCCACACCCGGCTCACAGGGTGGACCCTCTCCTCGCCCCCCGGGGTAGCAGCGGTCACACCCTGTGCCGTCGGCGCATTCGAGCGCCGCGAGGAGCTGTCATGTCGTCTCGGTTCGCACTCGCTGCGGGCGTTCTGCTCGCGTCGCTCGCCGCACTCCCGCTCTCCGCCCAGCAGTCCTCGCGTGACAAGCTGCGCGACACGAGCGCCGCGAAGCCGTCGATCGGTCATGGGAGCTCGACCGACTCTGCGCTCGTCGATCTCGGCCGCGCGATCACCGCGCTCGCGATGAGCGTCCAGACCGTCGTCGACGAGGCCAAGCGGAACCCGGAAGTGCGTCGCGCCGCCCTTCAGACCGCGAGCATCGCGGTGTCGGTCGCCCAGCGGGCGCTCGAGGAGAACAGGGACGAGATCGAGAAGCTCCTCGATGAAGCGAGCCGCAAGATCGCGACGATCGACGCGGAGCAGAAGGTGAAGCAGGCACCTCCGAAGAAGACGGAGCCCACGACGCACTGAGCGGCGCGCCGGGTATCCCTCCGCGGCCGCTTTGAACTACGGAACGCGGATCTTGAACGGCGATCTTACGGAAACGGCAGGATTTGCTCTGTACCGGCGGAGCAGTCTCAGCGACGTGTCCTCCGTGGTCATCCCGAGCGGGCGCAGCGAGTCGAGGGATCTGCACCCTGATGTCATCCCGAGCGAGCGTAGCGAGTCGAGGGATCTGCACCCTGACGAGCACGTACAGATCCCTCGACTTCGCGCTGCGCGCTCCGCTCGGGATGACCCGAGACGGGAAGGAGCCGATCCGGCCTTTTCAGATCTGATCGCCGTTCAGGATCCGCGTTCCGTCGTTGGAAGCTCATGATGCGCTCGCGTCGGCAAGTGCGGCTCGATGCTCCGCAGGACGCACCACGAGCGCATACACTGTCGCCGACGCCAACGCGGTGATCGACATCATCGCCGTCACCGAGATCGCCGAGCGTCCGTCGAACCACGCGGCGACGATGGCGCTGGACAGGCCGCCGACGAGCATCTGCAGCGCGGTCAACACGGCGCTCGCTACCCCCGCGATCTCCGGAACAGGCTCGAGTGCCCCCTGCACCGCGTTGGGGCGAACGATTCCCTGCCCAACGAAGCCCACGACGGCGAGCGGCACCAACACCCAGACCGAGATCGCGCCGGCGATCGTCAGCGCGAGCAGCAGGACCGACGTGACGACGATGATGGCGAGCCCCCACGTGATGAGGCGCGCGTGCGGGACGCCGCGACGGCTCAACCGCGCATTGGTCAGCGCACCGGTCATCAGTCCGAGCGACGTGGCGGCGAAGAGCAGCCCGTACATCCTCGGCGACACGCCCAGGATCCCGATCAGCACGAGCGACGAGCCCGACACGTACGCGAACAGGCTGCCGAAGTTCAGCGCGATGACCGCCGCGTAGCCGATGCTGACGCGATGACTCAGCACACGCGCGTACCCCTCGATCGCGCGTCGCACCTCGAACGACTCGTGCGGCGTCGGCGGGAGCGTCTCGCCGAGCTGCAGCGCGGCGATCGTCAGCAGCACCGCGCCTCCGGCGGCGAGCGCGCCGTAGATCGCGCGCCATCCGCCCAGCGTCGCGACGGCCACGCCGAGCGTTGGCGCGATGATCGGCGCGATCCCCGCCGCGAGGTTGACGTACGACTGCCGGACGCGCGCCTCCACCCCGGTGAAGAGATCGCGCACCATGGCGACGACCAGCACCGAGCAGGTGCCGGCGCCGACCCCCATGAGCAATCGCCACAGCAGCACCGCGCCGAGCGTTCGCGAGAATGCGCCGAACGCGCCGAAGGTGGCGAACGCAGCGACGCCGGCGAGCAGCACGGGCCTCCGCCCTACGTGATCGGAGACGGGCCCGAACACGAGCGGCCCGAGCGCGAAGCCCACCATGAAGACACTGAGCGACAGCGCCGCCCGGCCAGGGGCGACGCCGAGCGACTGGGCCATCGGTCCGAGCACCGGAAGCCCCATGTCGGTGGCGAACGACGCCAGCGTCGCCAGCGCGCCGAGCAGGAAGGTGAAGCCGACGGTGTGAGGGCGAAGGCGACGCATCAACGCGATGCGCGGGCGACGCGGCTCAATTCGCCGGCAGCTTCAGGACCCGCTCCGCGTTGCGATGCGCGAACCGCTCGAGCGCCTCGCGCGGCAGCGCCAACCCCTGCACCGTGCGGTGCCAGCCGCGCGCGCTGCCGAGCGTGACGGTGTCCGCGCCGGCGTAGTACCGCCAGTGCTGCGAGAACGACGTTTCGAGTCCGGCGCGGCTGACGGATCCCTCGCCGAAGTCGGTGCCCCACATGACGCGATCCTGATAGTGGATGATGAAGCGCCTGACCACGTCGCTCGGCTGCATCGCGAGGTCGTTGATGCGCGCCGCCGTCTCGACGTAGAGGTTCGGGTAGGCGTCGAGCCGCTTCGCCACCTCGCGCACGTCATACTCCAGGCTGCCGAGGTGCATGCCGATGACGGTGAGCCGCGGATTGCGCGCGAGCCAGCGGTCGCGCGCGGCGATGATCGTCTCGTGACGCGGAATCTCGGAATGCTTGTAGGCGTGATAGCGCGGATTGTTGGTGTAATACCAGAAGTGTGGATTCAGGGAGTCGAGCGGTTGCCACGCCGCGCGCGGC
>DATEOG010000191.1:0-13150 GCA_035274345.1 Gemmatimonadaceae bacterium | reverse complement strand
CGTCTCGTCGATGTCGACGAGCACTTTGATCGCCGGATTGATCGTCTTGAAGTTGTAGAACTCGTCCGAGCGCTCCCACTTGTCCGGCAAACCCTGCGTGGAGACGTGCGTCTTGTCGAGCACGCGGAACGTCGCCTTCCGCACGTTGGGATTGAGCGGATGGCTGGTGAAGTACGCGCCGGCGAGCTTGCCGTACCACGGCCAGTCGTACTCCGTGTCCGTCGCGGAATGGATGCCGAGCCAGCCGCCACCCGCCTGCACGTAGCGCTCGAGCGCATCCTGCTGCGTGTCGTTCAGCACGTCACCCGTGGTGCTGAGGAACACGACGGCGCGGTACGTCCTGAGATTCGCGTCGGTGAACACGGCGGCGTCCTCCGTCGCGTCCACGGCGATGCCGTTCTCCTGGCCCAGCTTCTTGATCGCGGCGATCCCCGCCTCGATCGACTGGTGACGGAAGCCTGCGGTCTTGGAAAAGACGAGGATCCGCTGCGATTGCTGCTGCGCGCCGTGCGTGAGGCCGGCGGTGGCGAGAATCAGCAGCGCCGGCGCGAGAAGGAAGCGGAGCAGAGAGAAGCGGGAGGCCATGCGAGAGGTCGGCGGCATGTCGGAAGCATCCACGGGGTGTCGATCGGCGGTGGTCGCCGTCGCGGCGCGAGCGTCGCTATGTCGCGCCTGATCTGCATCTGGTGACAAGGTTGCGCCAGATGGCAAACGCACGCGCCGCTCCGGATCACTGTGCGTGATCGGAGCGGCGCGGTATTGGTGCGGCCGAGGCCGATTACTTCGGCGCGGGCGTCGCGGTGAACTCGCCGGAAACGTCGAAGGGCTTCACCTCGATCGTGCCCTTCATCTCCTTCGCCGACGGCAGCGTGCCCGTGTAGATGATCTTGAGCTCCTGGCCGTTGTAGTCGCCGCCGTGCTCGAAGACCACCTTCCCTTCCTTCACCTCGCCGACGATCGGCGTGTCCTTGCCCTCGGCGCTCTTGCAGACGCCGCTGATCTTGGCCTCGGCGAGGACGAGCGTGCAGGTCGTGTTGAGCGGGTTGCCGGCCACCTCGCCCTTGAGGATCCAGGTGCCGGAGACGGAATCGGCGGGGGCGGCGAGTGCGGCGACGAGCGCGAAGCTGAGCAGCATGATGAGATCTCCGTGGTGGGCGGGCGAGAAAAAGGCGTTAGCTGAGTGCGACAGCGAAGTGCGGATCCCTCGACTCGCTTCGCTCGCTCGGGATGACTGAGAATGTCATCCCGAGCGGAGCGCGGCAGCGCGAAGTCGAGGGATCTGCACCCCCAGCGTTGCGTCGTGCGAGAGTCGAAGCTACGTTGGTCCTCGGCTGAATGAATGATCATTCATTCATGCCCAGAGTCTAGGGGCCCCGGTGCCGGGTGTCAAGCAAACCCAGAGGCCGTCATGACGGACGCTACAATAGATAGACCGGTCCCCGCCCCCATCGGCTTCAGCGCCGACAAGCGCCAGGCGATCCTCGCCGCCGCACTCCGCCTCATTGCACGACTCGGCCTCCACGCTGCCCCGATGTCCGCCGTCGCTCGCTACGCCGGCGTCGCCGCCGGCACGCTCTACCTCTACTTCCCGAGCAAGGAGGCGATGATCAACGCCCTCTACCTCCAGGTGCTGGAGGATCGCGACCGGAGCATGGCCGCGGACGCAGAGGGTGCACGCAAGGACGGAGCGATCGGCCGCGCAGGGCTCTGGGCGTTCTGGAACGGGCTCGCCCGATGGCACTTCGAGCATCCCGAAGCGTCGAGCTTTCTGCTCCAGTGCCAGTCGTCGGCGATCCTCACCGACGAGACGCGCGAGGGCGAGCGCCGGATGAACGCCGAGGGGCTGAGAAACTTCGAGCAGGCGGTGGCTGCGGGCCGGCTCCGCGACCTCCCGCTTCAGGTCTTCTGGGCGCTCGTGGCGGGACCGATCTTTCAGCTGGCCCAGATGCGCGATGCGGGCGAGATGGAGATCACCGACGACGTGCTGCGCTCGACGTTCGACGGCGTGTGCCGGAGCGTCCTCCCCGAGCGCGACGTCGCCACGAGTCCCTGATCTCCACCGCGCACCTCGACGCTCCACTCGTTCCACGTCTCGATCCGAATGCGCTTCAGAGTCGGCCTCGTCGCCTCGTTCGTTCCGGTGCTGCTTCTCGCTCCCCGCGTGACGGAAGCACAGGCCGATCCGGGAAAGACCCCGCCGCGCATCCTCTCCACCGACCGAACCGAGCTCCGCGTGATGCCGCTGCCCATCGCGGCCGAGCTCAGGGCGGGATCGCTCGATCTCCGCCGCGGCCTGACCACGGTCGGCGTGCGGTGCCCCGATGCACGCGTCGCGAGAGCGCTCGTGCGGTTCGGGCGACAGCTCACGCAGATGCGGCCGCGCACACCGAGCGCGCGCGGCGGGCGAGCCGCGTTCAGCGTGTCGTGCGCGAAGCGCGCGGGCTCCATCCAGCAACCGGTCGAGGACGAGTCGTACACGGTGGTGGTGCGCCCCAACGAGCTCTCACTCTCGGCGCAGACGCCCTATGGAGTCCTGCGCGGGCTCGAGACCATCCTGCAGCTCGTCGAACGGACCGACAGCACGATCAGCCTGCCGGCGATCACGATCGACGACCGCCCGCGCTTTCCATGGCGCGGGTTGATGATCGACGTCGCGCGCCACTGGATGCCGAAGCAGGTCATCCTGCGGAACCTCGACGCGATGGCGGCGGTGAAGTTGAACGTGCTGCACCTGCACCTGAGCGACGACCAGGGCTTCCGCGTCGAGAGCCGGCTCTTTCCCAAGCTGCACCAGGACGGCTCGGGGGGCAGCTACTACACGCAATCCGACATCAGCGAGATCGTCGCCTTCGCCGGCGAACGGGGCATCCGCGTCGTCCCCGAGTTCGACCTGCCGGGCCACACCACGAGCTGGCTCGTCGCCTACCCCGAGCTGGGCAGCGCGCCCGGTCCGTACACTCTCGCGCGCGACTACGGCATCTACGACGCGACGATGGATCCGACGCGCGAAGAGGTCTACGAGTTCCTCGACCGCTTCGTCGGCGAGATGGCGCGGCTGTTCCCGGATCCGTTCCTGCACATCGGCGGAGACGAGGTGAGCGGCAAGACGCACTGGAACTCGAACCCCCGGATCCAGCGCTTCATGCGCGACCACAAGCTCGAGGACAACCACGCGCTCCAGGCGTACTTCAACCGGCGGCTCCAGAAGATCCTCGCGGATCACGGGCGAGCCGCCGTCGGTTGGGACGAGATCCTCAGCGACAGCCTCCGCGGTCCCGTCGTCGTGCAGGCGTGGCGCAGCCAGGAAAAGCTGTTCGAGGCGGTGCATCGCGGATTCGGCGGAATCCTGTCGGCGGGCTGGTACCTCGACCATAAGCTTCCCGCGGCCGATCTCTATCGCGTTGAGCCCACGCGTCTGCGCGACGTCGTCGAGATCGTCCCCGACTCGGCACGCTGGAAGTCGTGGAGCATCCGCATCCAGGCGGGTGCGGGGGTGGTGGACGGCCGGCTCACGCTCTTCGGCCCGCCCGAGCGCACAACGGGCGCACTGGACATCGCGGGCGCAGTGCGACCGATCACGAGCGCGATGACGAGCGGCGACACGATGCGCCTCGCCGTGAAGTCGCCCGAAGGCGCCGGCACGATGGTCGCCGTACCGCGCGCCGATTCACTGCGCGGAACGGTGGGACTGTTCGGGTTCAGCCTTCCATTCGTCGGCAAGCGAATCGGCGGCAGCGATATACCGGGCAGCACGATGCCCACCTTCAAGACGGTGCCTCCACTCACCGAGGAGTCGGAGAAGCGCATCGTCGGTGGCGAAGCGGCGATGTGGTCGGAAGTCGTCTCCGCCGGCACGATCGACTCGCGCATCTGGCCGCGCACGGCGGCGGTGGCGGAGCGGCTCTGGTCGGCCGCGTCGATCACCGACGACGTCGACGACATGTACCGCCGCCTCGACCACGTCTCCGCATACCTCACGACGCGCGGCGTCACGCACGAGTCGGCGTATCCGGGGGCGCTACGCGATCTGCTCGGCGGCAACGCCGACATCGCACCGCTACGCACGCTCGTCGACGTGCTCGAGGAGGTGAAGTTCTACCAGCGCATGGCGTACAACCCGGCGCAGGCGAGAGAGCCGGAGCTCCGCAGCCTCGCCGACGTCGCCCGCCCCGAGAGCCAGACGGCACGCCGGTTCGCCGCACGAGTGGAGACCTTTCTCTCCGACACGGCGCGCCGCGCCGAAGCGACGGCGATTCGTGTTCAGCTCGAGACGTGGCGCGACAACCACGCGCGCCTCGCGCCGCTGCTCGGCAGCGCGAAGCAGGCGCAGGACATCCGCGTGCTGTCTGAACGTCTGGCCTCGGCGGCGACGATCGGCCTCACCGCGCTCGACGCGCTCGAGCGACGCCAGCCGCTTCCGGCAGCCGACGTCGCACGCTACACGCGCGACCTCTCCGCCGCGGCCGCGGCGCGTGCGGCGGTGATCAATCCCGTCATCCCTGCGATCCAGAGGCTGCTCGATCGCGCCGGGTGAGCGCTGCGGTCGAAGATGCAGCTCACTCGGAGGCGCACGCGCGCCGTTTAACTACGGAACGCGGATCCTGAAAAGCGATCAGATCTGAAAGGGCCGGATCGGCTCCTTCCCGCTCGGGTCATCCCGAGCGGAGCGCGCAGCGCGAAGTCGAGGGATCTGTACGTGCTCGTCAGGGTGCAGATCCCTCGACTCGCTGCGCTCGCTCGGGATGACAGCGGTCGTCATCCCGAGCGAAGTCGAGGGATCTGCACTCCCGCTCGAATCCCTCGACTCGCTGCGCTCGCTCGGGATGACCATGGGGGAGACTTCTCCGCCAGCGCAGAGCAACTCCTGCCGTTTCAGTAAGATCGCCGTTCCAGATCCGCGTTCCGTCGTTGGACGCTCAACCTGATCTCGATCCTCCGGAGCGATTCATCGAGCGCGATTGCGGGGATCGGCGAAGCTCGTACAGCAGTGACGTCGCGCCGACCATCGTCGCTCACTATCCGTCGTTTTCTAAAGCTCGTTCGAACTCCAGACTCTCCGCATCGCGGAAGATCGTCGCCAGGGCCAGAGGCTTTCCATCAGCATCGAACCGCACCGCGACGTCGTGCTTCGCCGCGTCGCCGTCCACCACGGTTGCGTCCCAACGCTCGGCGTGGCCGACGTAGTTGATGCTCACGTCGTAGTGCGCGCTCCAGAAGAACGGCACGTCGTTGAACCGCTCGCGTGCGCCGAGGATGTTGCGCGCCGCCGTCTGTCCCATGCGCTCCGCCACCACCCAGTGCTCGACGCGAATGCGTTCACCGGTCTGCGCGTCCGGCCACCGCGCGATGTCTCCGGCCGCGAAGATCCCCGCCACGCTCGTCTCGAGCCACTCGTCCACCACGACGCCACGGTCGATCGAGAGCCCCGCCTGCTCCGCGAGCGCGAGCCGCGGCCGCACGCCGACACCGATCACCACGAGATCGGCGGCGAGACGCGTGTCGTCGTCGAGCACCACGGCGTCCCGCTCGATGCGCGCCGGTTTGCGGCCGAAGTGGAAGTGCACCCCCTTCTCCTCGTGCAGGGTGCGGATGAAGTCGCCGAGCTCGTGCCCCATCACGCGCTCGAGCGGCACGGTCTCGGGCGTGACGACGTGGACGTCGAGCCCGCGCGCACGTAGCGATGCGGCCGTCTCGAGGCCGATGAAGCTTCCGCCGATCACGACGGCGCGCTTCGCCTGCTTCGCCGCCTCGATGATGCTGCGACTGTCGGCGAGCGTGCGGAGGTAGTGGACCGGTCGCTCGTTCTCGCCGGGAAGATTCAGGTGCACCGGCTCGGCGCCCGTCGCGAGAAGGAGCGCGCTGAATGGAAGTGCGTCGCGGCCCTCGACCTCGAGACGGCGCGTCGGCACGTCGATGCGCGTTGCGTGGCCGCGCACGATCTCGATGCGATGTTCTTCGTGGAATCCGGGCGGCCGGAGCGGGATCCACTCCTCGGGCGCGTTGCCGGCGAGATAGTCCTTGGAAAGGTTGGGGCGGTCGTACGGTGCGTCGGCATCGCCGTCGACGACGACGATGCTTCCGTCGAACCCGCACCGGCGCAGCATCTCCGCCGCGGCGGTGCCCGCTGCACCTGCACCGACGATGACGACGTTTCGCAGCGTCGAGGGCGTGTGGCGCTCTCCCGGATAGGTCGGCGCGAGGGGATCGCGCTCCACCTTCTCGGTGACGACGACCTTCTCGCCGCGCCGCTCGACGCGCCAGCACGCCACAGGCGAGAGCGCGGGGGCCCTGAGTGCCTCTCCGGTGCGCAGGCTGAAGCAGGCGTGGTGCCACGGACAGCGCACCGTGTCGCCGACGATCGCGCCCTCGGCCAGCGGACCGCCATAGTGCGTGCAGGTCGCGCCGATGGCGGTGAAGTCGTCGCCGAGCCGCACGAGGAGCACCGGCTCACCGCCGGCGTGGCCGAGAAGCTTCTCTCCATCGCGAAGGCTGCTCGCGTCGATGCCTGCGCCGAGATCGGGACCGCTCAGCTGTTGTTCGGTGGCCATTGCTCGGGGGTCCGGGGGTCCGGGGGGGGTCGCCAGAGAAAGGTAGTGTTCTGCTGAACGGTTCCGGGTCTGGACGATGCGCCTTCTCTGTCTGCGGCCCGCGAACCGCTGCCGTCAACGGCTGAGGCTGCGCTGCTCGTGCGGCGCGTGGTGCCGCTCGTATCGCCGGCGTGCCGTTCGTGACGTGCCCCGGATCACATGCTCCCGGTCGGCGTACGAATCGTCGAAGCAACGACGCCGGTGACGCCGGCACACACTCAGCAACTCATCGAGGATCGCAGAGATGACTCATAAAACGTTGACGACGGCCCTCGCGCTCGCGCTCACCTTCGCCGCTACGGCCGGCGCGCAGAGCACCGATCGCGGCAATCGCGCCGAGCGCCCTCGCGGCGCACAACAGGACAGCCTCGGACGCCGAGGCGCGCGAGGCCAGCGCGGGCCCGAAGGCATGCTGCTCCGCGGCATCACCCTTTCCACCGAACAGCGGGCTAAGCTGGCCGACCTTCGGCGCAGCGAGCGCGCGCAGTTCGACGCGAAGCGTCCGAACCGTCAGGGCGGTGTGAATGGCCAGAGCGGCGCGGTTCGCCCGCGCGGCGAGCGTCGCGATACCACCGGCATGGCTGCGCGGCGCGCTGAGATGGAGAAGCGCTTCGAGCAGCGGACCGCCGCGGTGCGCAACATCCTGACCGCGGAGCAGCGCACGCAGTTCGACAAGAACGTGGCAGATTTGAAGGCGCGGCGGGCTGATGGAAAGGGAGGTTTTGGCGCCCGCACGCGGTAGGGTCTGCGCGATTCGCTATGCGCTTTGCGCTGTGCGCGACGGCCTCGGGAGGCATTGGCTTCCCGAGGCCGTTTTGCTGTAGCGCAATGCGCAATGCGCAATGCGCAATGCGCATCGCGCTACTTGAACAGTCTTGGCGCCAGATCCGCGAGATAGCGGCGCCAATTCCGCCACTCGTGGCCGCCCTCGCTCTCGTTGTACACGTCCTTGATGCCGTATCTCGCGAGCATCGCGCGCGTCGGTGCGATCGAGCGATACAGGAAATCGTCCTTCCCGACGGCGTAGTACACGAGCTTGAACTCCTTCGCGCCGCGCTTGAGCGCCGCCGCGTTGTTCTTCTCGTACCACGACACCAGCGTCGTGTCCATGAATCCCATGCTGAACACGCCCACGTAACCGAACAGCTCCGGATGCGTGAGGCCGTAGCGCAGCGTGTGCGCGCCGCCCATCGAGAGCCCCGCCATCGCGCGCGAGCCCGTGCCGCTCTGCGTTCGCCAGTTCGCCTCGACGAACGGGATGACGTCCTTCAGCAGGTCGTTGCCGAAATCGTCGTTCGACAGGATGTCCGCGCCGGGCCGGTCCGGCGTGTGGCCGAACGGCATCACGACGATCATCGGCTTCGCCTTTCCGGCGGCGATGAGGTTGTCGAGGATGTAGTTCGCGTGGCCGACGGAGGTCCAGCTGTCGTCGCTGTCGCCGGCGCCGTGCACGAGATACAACACCGGGTAGCGCGCCCCACCTTTCATGTAGCCGGGCGGCGTGTAGACGTATGCGCGCCGCTTGGCGTTCAGCGTCGTCGACCAGTATTCCATCGCCGACACCACGCCATGCGCGATCTTCGGGTCGTATGCCTGGAACGCGCCTTCGGCGCCCGGCACCTCGAGCACGCTGTTCGTGCCGACGCGCTCGTGCGAGAATCGCGTCGCCTGCGGGTCGGGCACACGCGCGCCGTCGACGCGGAAGTTGTAGCGGAAGGTGCCCGGCTCGAACGGCGCCGACGTCGTCACGCTCCACAGGCCGCTCGTGTCCTTCGCCATCGCCAGCCCGGGCGGCCCGCCGAAGCCAAGCGGGATCGCGGGCTGGTAGTCCGAGCTCGTCACCATCACTTCCGTCGCCTCGGGCGCGCACAGGCGGAACGTCACGCGCCGGTCGGTGAGCACCTCGGCCGACGAATACTTCGCTGGCGCGGTGAAGAAGCCCGGCGGACGGCAGCTCGTCCCCGGCTTCGCCGGCGGCGGGTTCTGCGCGCTCGCCACCGATGCGGTGAGGCCGATGAAGAACAGTGACGGAAGCAGTGTCTCGATGCGCATAACGTCTCGATGAGTGTTGCGGGTCACGAATGAAAGAGAACGAATCGCTCAGTTCATCAGCGTGGCGCCGTCCCAGTGCTCGTCGGCTTTACCGTCGACGAAGCGCCACATGTCGAACCAGCTGGTCGAGTAGGTCTTCGTCGGGTCCTTCGGATCCTTCATTGTCCGCGGCGTGATGATCACGACGTAGTCGCCCTCCGCGATGACCGCCACGACCTGCTGGCCGAGCTTCGCGGGGATGGGCTTCGGCTGGACCTTGAGCACCTGCGTGAAGAACGCCACGACGCCGGCGCGCCCTGATTTCGCGTTCGGGTTATGCTGGATGTAGCGCTCGGTGAGCCATTGGTCGGCCAGCTCCCAGTGTCCCGCCTCGAGCAGGTCGCGCTGGATGTGATAAGCCGCCTGCTTGTTCCGGTGCAGCTTCGGATCGGGACTCGTGAACAGTGCATCGGCGTCCGGCGCACCCACGACGGGCTCCTGGCCGGTCGCCGGCGCGGCGGAAAGCGAAGCGCCGAGGAGGGCGAGCAGGAGGGATCGTCTCATCTGGCGTCTCCGTTGGTCGAGTTCAGTGCGTGAACCTTCGCTGCGCCCCGTCGAGCGAGGTGTCGATCGAGCGCGTTCCTTCATAGACGATGTGTCGCGCGCCCGACGCGTGCTAGTGCCGGATGCGCCCGCCATACCGGCGCAGCTCGTCACGCGCCGCCGACCACAGCGCGCGCAGGAGGAGCCGCTCGGGATTCCCTGCACTGAACGCGCCCGCCACGGCGCGCAGCATTCGCGGCGTGAAGCGTCCTCCCGGCGCGATCGCGTAGATCGGCTCCCACGCCATGGGCTGCATGCTCGCCTTGAACGCTTCGAGCCCGGCGAAGTTGTAGAACCGGCGCCCGTGCGCGCGCACCCACCGCAGCATCACGCGCAGCCATGCGGGCTGCTCAGCCAGGATGCCTCCGCCGTGCTCCGCGAGCGGCGCCAGTCCGAGCGTCACGTAGCTCGAGTGGTCGTCGGCGAAGGCGCGCATCGCCGCGTCGACGAGTGAATGTGTCGTGCCGTTCGGCGCGTCGCGCGTGCGCGGCCACTCCTCGACGAGCCACCCGCCGCGCGCCGGCACCGGCGTCCCGATGAGGAAGCCGACGACGCGGCCATCGCGCTCGGCGACGAACGTCCGCCGGTCGTCGAGCGTGTCGAGGATGTCGGGGACGACGAGGAAGCTCAGCGGCGGCAGGCCGCGCGTCGCCAACCACTCGCGCAGCACGGTGCGCAGCGTGTCCGACGTCCGCGCGCGCGACGCGGGCCACTCCTGGATGCGCACGCCCTTGTTGCGCGCGCGATTGAGCTGCGCCCGCAGCGACGCCTTGCGACGCACGATGTCGGCCCACGCCGCTGGATCCCATACGGGCTGCGCGCCCAGCCGCACCAGTGAATGATCGGCGCGGTCGGCATACACCTGCTCGAGGCGCGCACCGGCGCCGAAGAACAGCACGCGTGCGCTTCGCTCGGCGGCGTCCGCCTCCAGCTCGGCGGCGGCGGTGGCCAGCCGCTCCGCCGCGCACACCGGCGCGCCCGCCACCACCCACGTGCCGGCGAAGGACGCATAGCCGACGACCGCGTCGCCGGCACGAGAGAACCAGTGCCGCATGCCGGGATTGAGGATCTGGTACGCGACGGCGTTCCAGCCGTGACGCATCACGAGCGCCCGCGCCGCGTGCCAGTCCGGGTCAGTCACCCGTCGCGTGCGACACGCTGGTCGGCGGCCACAGTCGGCGCACCGGACTCACGTGGTGCGCAGCCTCGAGGCGCGGTGCGTGCGCGGCCAGCAGGTCGCTCCGTGAGATGATGCCGATCACCTCGCGATCGGCGCCGCGCCGTACGACGGGGAGCCGCCCCACGTGCTCGACCACCATCTGGTCGGCCGCGTCGCGCAGTGTGTTGTCGTCGTACACGATCACCGGTGGACGCTTCAACACCGCGTGCAGACGCACCCGATCGTCGTGCGTCGGATCGAGCAGATCGCGCCGGGTGACGACGCCGATCAAGCGGCGATCCCCGTCCAGCACCGGAAAGCCTTGATGGGTCGCGCCATCGGCGCCGGCCGCGAGCCACACCCGTACCAGCGCCAGCTCGTCGTCGCCGCGCAGCGTCACCACCGAGCGCAGCCCCACGTCGCGCACGAGCACCTGGGCGAGATGGTCCACCGCGTACTCGGGCCGCACGCTCACGCCGCGACGCGCGAGCTTCTCCGTCATGATCGAATAGCGGCTCAGCCGCAGCGAGATGAGATACGCCGCGGCGCAGCCGATGAGCATCGGCAGCAGCCCGAGCGGCTGGCGAGTCGTCTCGAAGGCGAACACCACCGACGCGAGGAGCGCGTGCGACGCGCCCGCGAACATCGCCGCCATCCCGACGAGCGCCGCGATGTGCGGGTCCACGCCTAGTGAGGGCACGGCCCCCGCGAACAACGTCCCGACGAGCGCGCCGAGACCGCTGCCGATCGTGAACAGCGGCGCGAGCGTCCCGCCCGAGGTGCCGCTCCCCAGGTACACCGACCACGACACGAACTTGAGCACGACCAGCACGAGCAGCGCGCGTCCCGCGACCGAGCCCGCGAGCGCGTCGCGGATGTTGTCGTAGCCGACGCCGAGCGTGCGCGGCTCGACGAGGCCAACGAGTCCCACGACGATGGCGCCGAGCGCGGGCCACCACATCCAGTGCAGTCCGAGGCGGTGGCCGACGCGTTCGAAGACGTCCTCCAGACCGTACGTCACACGCGTGATCGCTGCCGCGAGCGCGCCGATGCCGACGCCAAGCACCGCGTACGCCGCGAGCGCGACGACCGTCGGCTGCGCGACGGGAGGCATGCCGAACACGGGCGCCGTGCCCTCGAACGTCGCGCGAACACCGGTGGCCACCGCGGCGGCGAGGGCCACCGGGATGAGCGAGCGCGGGCGATACTCGAACAGCAGCAGCTCGACGGCGAGCAGCACGGCGCTCACCGGGCTGCCGAAGGTCGCGGCCATGCCCGCCGCCGCCCCCGCGGCGAGCAGGATCTTCCGCTCGTCGCTCGTGACGTGCAGAAACTGCCCGCCGAGCGACCCGAGTGCGCCGCCGGTGGCGATGATCGGCCCCTCGGCGCCGAACGGCCCGCCGGTGCCGATCGCGATCGCCGCCGACAGCGGCTTGAGAAACAGCACGCGCGCGGGAATGCGACTTTCGCCGAACAGCACGCGCTCCATCACTTCGGGGATGCCGTGGCCGCGGATCGCCGCGGAGCCGTAGCGCGCCATCACGCCGACGATCAACGCGCCCGCGACCGGGATGAGCACGAGTGCCAGGGGAGGCCGATGCGTGCCGGCGGGCGAGGTCAGCTCCGCGACGAAGCGGCCGTGGTAGGCGAGGTTGGTCACGAGCCCGATCAGGCGCGTGAGCAGCTGCGCCGCGAGCGCCGCGGCTACCGCGAGCGCGACGGCGAGCGCCGCGAGGATCGTCGTCCGCCGATCGACGGGCTCGTACTCGCGCGGTGCGCGGACCGATAGCTCTTCGCTCATCGTCAACTCGCCGAGCTCGGGGAGGGTCGGTCCTCCTCGAAGAACATCGTCGCCGGCAGCTCCGCGAGCCCCGCCGCGTCGAGCCATTGGTCGAGCGCGCGAGCGAGCTGCTCGCGGTCGTGTGCATCCAGCGCGACCAATCCGTCGGCAAGCCGCTCCTGGGCCGTCGGCTCGGTGTCGTGCACCGCCGCCCGTCCGCGTGCCGTCAGCTGCAGGCGCGTCTGACGCGCATCCGCGGGATTGGCGCGCCGCGACACCATCCCCCGCTCGACCAGCCGCGTCACGACTTCGGAGACGGTGCTCTGGCCGGTGAGCGTTCGTGCCGCGAGCTCACTGATGGAAAGTCCGGGCGCCACGTCGATCTGACGGAGCACGAAGAGCTGCGCGCCGGTTGCTCCATGTCGCGCCGGCCCGCGCGCCGAGGCGCCGAGCACGCGCACGATGCGCCGGAGCGAGTCCATGACACTGCGGGTCGCCGCGTCGTCCGATCGGTCGGCGGCGGTGGTTGGCTGAAGTCGGGGCATCCCGGAAGATACATCGGTACCGATGTATTTTCCATGCCGCTCCGTCCGCTCGTTCGTCGCTCAGTGCGATCGCGCGTCGAGTGGACGGGGGCGTCGCGGCGAAATGCGCTCCAATTTGCAGTTGGCTCACGCACCACTGCTCGCCAGCGCCTCAACCGCCACTCGAACCCATGCCGATCTCCGGTCTCCCACCCCGCCCCGATGCCGGTCTCCTGGTCCTCCGACTCGGCCTCGGAACGCTCATGCTCTTTCACGGCTTCTTCAAGCTGACTCACGGGGTCGCGTGGATCGCGGGCCCGCTGAGCTCCGTGGGGCTGCCGGCGTGGCTTCAATACGGCGTCTACGTCGCCGAGGTGGTCGCGCCGCTCATGGTCATCGTCGGCCTGTGGGCCCGGCCCGCGGCGCTCGTGATCGCGTTCGACATGTTCATGGCGATCTTCCTCGC
>DATEOG010000190.1:0-3482 GCA_035274345.1 Gemmatimonadaceae bacterium | reverse complement strand
CAGCTGCGCGTTACCGTAGCGCCTCTACCGGCCCGGCGCGACGTCGACCGCCGCGGACGTCACCACGCGCTTCGCCGCAAGCTCGCGGCAGAGATAGTCGACCACGTAGTCCATCTCCGTGTCGACTCGCACCTCTCCCGTCGCCTGCAGCTCGGCGAGCGTGCTCGCCACCGCCGCCCACAGCGGTGTGTGCTGAAACTGCGAGCGGGCTCGGGACATCGGCGATCCTCGCTGAGTGAAAGCGGTGCTCGGGCTACTTGTGCCGGAACGTGATGCGTCCGCGGCTCAGATCGTATGGCGAGACCTCCACCGTCACGCGATCGCCCTCGATGATGCGGATGCGGAACTTGCGCATCTTCCCCGCCGTCGTCGCGAGCAGCCGGTGTCCGTTCGTCAGGTCCACCCGGAACATCGCGCTCGGCAGCACTTCGGCGACGACCCCTTCCATCTCGATGCTGTCCTGCTTCATGCGGAGCGCGCTTTCGCGAGCTCGCTGAACCGCACCATTCGGCGCTGCTCCTCGTCCCACAGCGCGAGCCGCAGGGCGGCTATGCCGGCCCGCAGCGTCAGCTGCGGTGCGACCTGGAGCAGCGGCGTCGCGTCGTGGCAGCGCTGCAGCCGGTAGTTCGGAATGCGGGGTGCCAGATGATGCACGTGGTGCAGCCCGATGTTGCCCGTGAACCACTGCAGCACGGGCGGCAGCACGAGGTGCGAGCTGCCGTGCAGCGCGGCCGTCGCGTAGTCCCACGAGTCGCTCGACTCCCAGTACGCGTCCTCGAACTGATGCTGCACGTAGAACAGCCAGATGCCCGCGCTCGCCGCCAGGTAGATGGCGGGCAGGTAGACGACGAGGAGCGCGTGCCAGCCGAACAGCAGCACGGTGAGTGCGCCGGCCACGAGGATGGCCGCGTTGGTGGACCACACGCTCGCGATCTGCTGGTCCCCGGTCGCCTTGCTGCGCGGGCGGAAGCGCTGGTTGATCATGAGGTACAATGGCCCCACGAGCAGCAGGGCCGCCGGATGACGCGCCAGCCGATACGACAGTCGTCCGCGCGGCGTCCGCGCGAGGTACTCGCGCACCGTGAGCGTCGCGATGTCGCCATGTCCGCGCCGCTCCAGGTCACCCGACGATGCGTGGTGCAGCGCATGGTCGCGACGCCACTGGGCGAATGGCGTCAGCGTCAGCACGCCGGTGACGAAACCCACCAGGTCACTCGCCCGGCGCCACGGCAGGAACGAGCCGTGCGAGCAGTCGTGCATGAAGATGAAGGTCCGGACGAGCAGGCCGGCCGAGAGCGGCGCGAGCGCCAGCGCGGCCCAGATGGACCAGTCGTAGAGCTGATACGCGACCGTGAACGAGAGCGCGAGCAGCGCGAGCGTCGTCGAGAGCTGCAGGAACGCCCGGGAGGCGTCCGGTCCGATGTAGGGGGCGACGGCGGCCCGCCAGGCAGCCGGCGACGGTGCGGTCGCGGACGGTCGCGCCTCAGCGCTCACCGGGCGCACTCGGCATGGGCGGCACGCAGTCGCTCAACGCAACGACGTGCGAGCGCGGCGGAGGAGACGGCGTCCCCGCCCCCGGCGGCCGGCGCCCAGCCCCACTGCGTCTCGCTCTGGGCTGACGCCACGAGCACCGTCTCCCACAGCGCGGTAGCCGAGCTGGCGCCGGAGTGCTGGTGTGCGCGCTCGAATCCCTGTGGCGTCCGCACGGCCACCTCGCCGCGCCACACGACGACCAGGAGCTCGCCGTCGGCCACGGTGCCCTGCGCGCGCTGCAGCCACGCCACGGTCAGCGCGACGGGACCGAGCTGCACGAGGCAGCGCGCCGGCGAGCGCCGGACCACCGGTTCCTCGTCGACTTTCGCGTCGGCCGGAACGCGCGCAGCGGTGAGCGATGCGGCGATCTCGTCGTACAGGCGCGCCAGCTCGCGCGTGCAGGCGGCGTTCGCCCGGAACGAGGAGATGTAGTCGGCGGGGGCGTCGGGCGCCCGCACGTCCGGGCGCACGGCGGTGTGATCGAGCATGGGTCCTGCTCCGTGCGTGGGGGGGCGCTCCGGAAGCACGACAGGGGCCCCGCGTGCACTGGCAGGCCCCTGATCCTTCGGAACTTGTCGCGCGCCGAGGCGCGCCTTTCGCTGCTATGAGATTACCCCGCAGCCCGCGGGCGCGCAATGCGGGCGCGCTTCCTGCTGCTCGGTGCGCATCAGTGCCCTGTTGGACCGCCCGTGGGCGGAACGTTCCCCTTGCGAAGGTTCGGCCGGATGTCCGGTCCCTCACTGCACGCGCATGACCCCCATGGGTCGTCGACGCCCCTCGCCAGCACCGGCGTCACCGGCCTCGATACGATCCTGGGCGGTGGCTTGCCCTCGAGCCGCCTCTATCTGCTCGACGGGTCTCCGGGGACTGGGAAGACGACCCTCGCCCTCCAGTTCCTCCTCGCCGGCGTTGCGCGAGGCGAATCGGGGCTTTACGTGACGCTGTCCGAGAGCCGCGTGGAGCTCGCGGAGGTGGCCGTCTCGCACGGCTGGACCCTGGACGGGATCGACGTGTTCGAGCTGCCCGCCGATGAGCTCGACGCGACTCGCGAGGCATATACCCTTTTCCACCCCGCCGAGGTGGAGCTTCAGGAAGTGATCGACCGCATGTTCGCCGCGGTCGAGCGAAGCGGCGCGCGGCTCGTGGTGCTCGACTCGCTCTCCGAGATGCGACTGCTCGCACGCGACCCGCTGCGCTTTCGGCGCCAGATACTGGCCCTCAAGCAGTTCTTTTCGGAGCGGGACTGCACGGTGCTGCTCCTCGATGACAAGACTGCTCCCGAAGGCGACCTGCAGCTCCACAGCCTGGCGCACGGCGTCATCCAGCTCGAGCACATCGCGCTCGAGTACGGCGCGGAGCGCCGTCGGCTGCAGGTCCTGAAGCTGCGCGGCCGTCGCTTCCTTGGCGGCTACCACGACTTTCGCATCCGCACGGGTGGGCTCGCCGTCTATCCGCGCATCCAGCGACAGGAGACGACCCGGTCCGAGCTCACGGGCCAGGCCCTCCCGAGCGGCTCCCCGGAGCTCGACGCCCTGCTCGGAGGCGGGCTTCCACGAGGGACCAGCATCCTCGTCACCGGACCCGCGGGTACGGGAAAATCCGTGCTCGCCACGCAGTACGCGTGCGCTGCGGCGACCCGCGGCGAGAAGGTGCGGTTCTACCTGTTCGATGAGCGGCTCGGCACCTTCGCGTTGCGCGCCGAAGGCCTGGGGATGGACATCCAGGAGTTCGTCGCCCAGGAGCGCATCTCTCTCTGCCAGGTGGAGCCCACCGAGTGGTCGCCCGGCGAGTTCGCGCACGACGTCGTGCGCGCCGTCGAAGACGACGGCGTGCAGATGGTCATCATCGACTCGATCAACGGCTACCTGCAGTCGATGCCCGAGGAGCGCCTGCTTCCCGTGCAGGTCCACGAGCTGCTGAGCTATCTCGCCGGTCGCGGCGTGACCAGC
>DATEOG010000189.1:0-12744 GCA_035274345.1 Gemmatimonadaceae bacterium | reverse complement strand
GAGGATCACCGGACTGGAGATGCCCGGGTAGTAGACGGTGCTGAGGTACGGATCGACGACCGTCGGCAGCGTGGTGAGCCCGCCCGTGATCCCGGCGCGAGCGCGGAGCGCGCCCACGGTCAGCGCCCAATCCGCGTCCGTCAGCTGACCCAGCTCCGCCCTGGCCTCGGCGTAGTTCAGCAGGACTTCCGCGTAGCGGAAGAGATGCACGGCGTTCGTGTTGAGCGCGCCACCGTCCATCGCCACGTCGTCCACGCTCCACTTGATCGGCTGATAGCCGGTGTAGGTGTAGGTGAACGCCGGCGGACCGGCGATCTGCGCGCCGGCCTGGATCCGCTTGTAGCCCGGCGTGCGAATCGTCTGGCTCAGGCGACGATCGCGATTCTTCGTCTCCTCCTGGAAGGTCTTCGTCTGGTAGCCCGCCAGGTTGGTGAAGGGCGTCCCGTCGATGTTCAGGTAGGTGTTGATGAACTGCCGGATGAAGCTGAACCGCACGCCGGTCGTCGCGCTGGTGAAGATCCAGTTCGCCTGGTGCCGCACGGACAGCGCCGTGCTCTGCACGTTGGTCAGCAACACTTCCTGCGTGATGGGAGCGTCGCGGACGAACACCTGGCGGTAGGAGTCGGCGGTGCCCGAGCCGGTGTAGAGACTGTACCGCTTGCTGTCGATCAGCGTCTTGGCCGCGGCGGCCGCGTCGGCCAGCAGCTTGTCCGACCCCTGCAGCCCAAACTCCGGGTGGTACTTCCGGAACGTCCCCTCGAACAGCGCCACCCGCGCCTTGAGCGCGAGCGCCACGTCCTTGGTGATCAGCGTGCGCGAGTTCTCGTTCGTCGCCGTGATGTTGGCGGCCGCATAGTCGAGGTCTTCCAGGATGCGATCGATCACCACGGTGCGCGAGTCACGCCCGGCATTGAGCTCCGGGTCCGAGACGTCGAGCGGCTTGTCGATCCACGGCACGTCGCCGTAGCGCTTCACCTTCTCGAAGTAGAACCAGGCGCGGAAGAAGCGCGCGATGCCGCTATGGTTGTTCCGCACGCGCTCCGGCACGAGCTCGTTCGTGTTGTTCGCCAGGAAGTAGTTGATGCTCCGCAGCGTGGTCCACTGCCAGTTCACGTTGCCGCCGAGCGCGACCACCTCGTACTGCCCCGAGCTGGTCAGATCGCTGACCCGCGGATTGTACACGCCTGCCCGGACGAACTGGGGGACGTCGCGCCGCGCCGCGTAGTCCGCCATGGACTCGGACTGCGTGACGTTGTTCGCGTCCGGCATCCAGTTGTAGAACGAGTTCGTGTAGAGCGCCAACCCGTTCTCGGAACCGAATACCGCGTCCTTGCTCGACGTGGACACCGGATTCTGCTCCAGCGTGTCGCAACCGACGGTCAGCGCACCCGCGAGCAGGAGGGCGACCGGGATGAATCGTCTGGTCATGGTCGTCTCTGCGTTAGAAAGTGACGGTCGCGCCGATGTTGTAGCTGCGCAGCATCGGATAGTTGTAGGCGTCGCCCGAGTTGCCCCCGGGATTCGCGAACTGATCCGACGGAGCGGTCGCGTTCTCGACGTCGATGTTGTCCGAGTACTTGTAGAGCGGTGACCAGGTCCAGAGGTTCTCGCCGGTGACGTAGATCCGCGTGGACTTCGCCCCGACTCGCGATGCGAGCCGCGTCGGGAGATCATATCCCACCTGGATGTTCTTGAGCCGCAGATACGCCGCGTCCATCACGTACTTCGACTGCGGCTGGCGCAGGATGCCGGCGGCGTTGTTCGAGAGCCGCGAGGCGTAGCGCGGAAGGAACGAGTTCGGGTTCTCTGCCGACCAGATCATCCCCGGCTTGAGGTGCCAGTTGGGCACGAAGCCGTACGGACGGTTGTACTGCCCCCAGAACGCGTTGGACTCGGGACTCGGATACCAGTCCTGCGAGCCCACGCCCTGGAAGAAGGTGGAAAGGAAGACGTTGCGGTAGTTCGCGCCGACGTTGATCCCGTAGCGGTAGCGCGGGTTGGTGTTGCCGATGACCACGCGGTCGCCCGGATCGTCCACGGTGTTCTTCCCGGGATTGATCTTCCCGTCGCCGTTCAGGTCCGCGAGCTTGATGTCGCCGACCTGGATCTTGCCCGAGGCGTGGGAGCGGTAGAGGCTCTGGTCCGCGTGCGCGGCGATCTCCGCGTCCGAAGTGAAGAAGCCCTCGGTGACGTATCCCCAGATCTCGCCCACCTGCTGACCTGCATAGAAATCGGTGAGGAACCTGTCGGGGTTGTTGTACTTCAGGACTTTTGAGGAGTTGTCGGAGAGCGTGACTCGCACGTTGTAGCCGAGCGGGCGCGACGCCACGCGGAAGTCGTCCTGCCAGGAGAGCGACGCCTCCCAGCCCTTGGTCTTCATGTCGGCGTAGTTCCCGCGCGGCGACGTGGCGCCGAACGTGGCCGGCAGCGTGGAGCCGATGGTGTACATGTCCGTCGTGAGACGCGAGTACACGTCACCGGTGAACTGCAGTCGCCGGTCGAGCATCTCGAGGTCCATCCCGGCGTTGCTCGTCGTCACCGTCTCCCACGTCAGCCCGTCGGGCAGCACCGCCGGCGCGCCGGTGTACTGCGGCTGGATCCCGTTCAGGATGCGCGTCGACTTCGTGATGTTGAACAGCTCGTTGAAGGTGTACGCGGCGATGTTGCCGTTCCCCATCGACCCGTACGAGCCGCGGAACTTGAGGTCCGAGATGAGTCGCTCGGGGACCTTCCAGAATGGCTCGCGAGACGGCCGCCAGCCGAACGACGCCGAGGGGAAGAAGGCGTAGCGCTGGTTCGACGGGAACTTCGACGAGCCGTCGTACCTGCCGTCGAGCTCCAGCAGATAGCGCTCGGCGTAGTCGTAGTTCAGGCGGTAGAAGCCGCCGAGGATCGCCCACTTCTCGTAGCTGCCGCCGGTGGTGATCGACTGCCCGAGCGCGAGGTTGATGTTCTCCGCGTCGGGGAAGATCAGGCCGTTGCGCGTGACGTCGAGACGGTCGAAGGTGGACTGCTCGTAGTTGGCGCCGACGACGACGTTCAGCGAGTGCTTGTCCTTGAAGACCGCCTGGTAGTCTCCGTAGAGATTGCTCGCCAGGTAGTTGCCCTTGTCACTCAGGTTGCGCAGGTCGTTCGTCGCCGTGCCGAGGTACTCGATCACGCCAGGTGCGCGGGAATACGGAATCTCCACGCGCCGCCGCTCTTCCTCGTCGGAGGTGTTCTGGAAGGTGAAGTCGCCGTTCAGCTTCAGCTTCTTGTCGAGGAGCGTCGCGGTGAGGCCTGTGGTGTTGCGCAGGGAGTTCCGCGTCAGATCGCTCCCGTTCTTTCCGTAGTAGTAGTCACCGACGGTGTAGGCGCCCGACCAGGTGAGCGTCCCGTCCTCGTTGAGCATCGGCTCGCTCGGGTGTCCTTCGTCCGCCAGGTTGCGCCAGATTCCGCCGCCCTCGCCGATGTTCAGCGGGTTGAAGTACTTCCGGTTCGACACCATGAGGTTGTTGTTCATCTGCAGCCACGGATACAGCTCGACCGATCCCGTGGCGCGCAGGTTCAGCATTCGGTAGTCGTCGGAGCTGTAGCGGAAGAGACCCGGCTGATCCAGATAGCGGCCCGAGACGAGGAAGTTGGCCTTGTCGGTGCTCCGCGAGACGGAGAGGCTGTGCTCAGCGGTCGGCGTCCGATCCTTGTAGAGCAGGCCGTACCAATCCTCGCTGGCGTAATACACGTACTGGCCGTCGGGACCGATCGACACGCGCGGCAGGCTCGGGTCCTTCGAGCGCTTCTCGAACTCCGTCAGGTACTGCTGCGAGAACGTCTGCGTCTTGTTGACGTTCTGCGGGAACGTCCCCTCGAAGTTGAAGAACGACTCGTTGAACATCTTGGCGTACGTGTAACCGTCCGTCACGTAGCCGGCGGGCACTGTCGGTGTGCGCTGGCCGTACTTGGTCTCGTAGGTGATGGAGAAGCCGTCGCGCGGCGGCTTCTTCGTCGTGATGAGCAGCACGCCGAACGCGCCGCGTGCGCCGTAGACGGCCGCGGACGCGGCGTCCTTCAGCACCGAGATCGACTCGACGTCGTTGGGGTTCACCGTGCTCGGATCGGCTTCGACGCCGTCGACGAGGACGAGTGCGTTCCCACCCTGCCCGATGGACGTGGCCCCCCGGATGTTGATGCGCGGCGCCTGCGTCGGTCTCCCGTCGAGCAGGCGAATGTTGACGTTCGGGATCACCCCCTGCAGCCCCTGCGTCAGGTTGGCCATCGGGCGGTTCTCCAGCGACTGGCTGGAGATCTGGTCCACTGCTCCCGTCACGCTCCCGCGCCGCTGCGTGCCGTAGCCGACGGCGATCACCTCGCCCAGCACCACCACCTGGCGATTGAGCTGGAAGTTCAGCGTCACCGACTGCCCGGTCGTCACCGCGACGGTCCGCTCGAGCACGCCGAAGCCGATCATTCGCGCCTGAACGGAGTGGCTGCCCGCCGACACGCCGGAGATCGTGAACCGCCCCTCCGCGTTGGTGGTGGAGCCGAGCTGCGTCCCGATGACACTGACTCGGGCGCCCACGACGGGGTTGCCCACGTTGGCTTCGGTGACGACTCCGCTGATGGTGCCGGTCTGTGCCGCTGCCGGCGCGGCTGCGCACAGGGCGAGGACCGACGAGAGCACGAACAAGGACGCACGTCGCATTTTGTTGCTCCGGGTGACGAAGTCACGCGCGATGCCGAGCGGCATCGAATGGGAGGGCCTTCGAGGTCGACGCGCGCTGCTGGTGGGGGAGACTCGCGAACACGCGTCGGCTTCCGCGGGGATATACGCACGGGCCCGCAAGTGTCAAGAACTAACGTTTACGGGATGCACCCTACTGTCATCCCGAGCGAGCGAAGCGAGTCCCCCGTCATCCCGAGCGAGCGAAGCGAGTCGAGGGATCTGCACCTCGGAAATGACCAGGTACAGATCCCTCGACTGCGCTCGGGATGACGGCTACGCCGCCGTCGTCGCTTCCTTCGCTAGCCGCGTCAGCACTTCGTCTGCCGCCGCCGCCGTGCTCAGCGAGCCGCCGAGATCCTTCGTCCGCGCGCCGTCCTTCACCGCCTCCGACACCGCGCGCTCCACGGCCTTCGCCTCCGCCTCGAGCCCGAGCGAATGCCGGAGCAGCATCGCCGCGCTGAGTATGGTCCCCACGGGATTCGCGATCCCCTTCCCCGCGATGTCGGGCGCCGAGCCGTGAATCGGCTCGTACAACCCGACGCGCGTCCCGCTCCCCGCGCTCTGCGCGCCGAGCGACGCCGACGGCAGCAGACCGATCGAGCCGGTGAGCACCGCCGCTTCGTCGGTGAGGATGTCCCCGAACATGTTCTCGGTCACGATCACGTCGAACCGCGCCGGGTTCGTCACGAGCACCATCGCGCACGAGTCCACCAGCACGTGCTCGACCTGAAGATCGGAGAACTCCTCCGCCAGCACCTTCGTCGCGATGCGGCGCCACAGCCGTGACGTCTCCAGCACGTTCGCCTTGTCCACCGAGGTCAGCTTGCCGCGCCGGCCGCGCGCGAGCTCGCCCGCCATGCGCACGATGCGCGTGACCTCCTCGGTGTCGTAGGTGCACAGGTCGCGCGCGCGCTCGCCGCCGCCCGGTAGCTGCTCCAGACCTTTTTCACCGAAGTAGATCCCGCCCGTCAGCTCGCGCACGACGAGCAGATCCACTCCAGCCAGCCGCTCGGGCCGCAGCGGCGACGCGTCCACGAGCGACGGATGCGGCGCGACAGGCCGCAGGTTCGCGTACAGCCCGAGCGCCTTGCGAATGGCGAGCAGCCCCTGCTCCGGCCGCACCTTCGCCGATGGGTTGTCCCACTTGGGGCCGCCCACGGCGCCGAGCAGCACGGCGTCGGCGGCCTTGCACATCGCCGTCGTCTCGTCGGGGAGCGCGGTGCCGGCCGCGTCGATCGCCGCGCCGCCGATCAGCCCTTCCTCGAACGCGAACTCCACCCCCGCCAGTTCTGCCGCGGCCACGAGCACGCGCCGCGCCTGCGCGACGATCTCCGGCCCGATGCCGTCGCCCGGCAGCAGCGCGATCGTGTACCTGCTCTTGCGGGCGACGGTCATGCGACCCCCGCCGCCAACGTGCTGAACGACGAGCGATGCGCCGCCTCGTACTTCGCCGCGTCGTCCGACGTGCCGAGCAGGAAGCCCATCTCGTCGATGCCGTTCAGCAGACAGTACTTCGAGAACGGCGGCACCGGGAACGTCACCTTCTCGCCGTCCGGCAGCGTGAGCGTCGATGCCTCGAGGTCCACCGTCACCTGCGCCGTCGGCGTGTGCGACGACATGAGCTTGGCCAGCACCTCGGGCGATACCTGAATGGGCAGCATCCCGTTGCCGAGCGCGTTGCCGCGGAAGATGTCGGCGAACGTCGAGCTCACGACGGCACGGAATCCCGCGCCGGCCAGCGCCCACACCGCGTGCTCGCGCGACGAGCCGCACCCGAAGTTGTGCCCCGCCACCAGCACCTCGGCCCCTTTCGACTCTGGCTTGTTCAAAACGAAGTCGGGGTTCGGAGAGCCGTCTGCCAGGTAGCGCCAGTCGTTGAACGCGTTCGGGCCGAGTCCTGCGCGGCTCGTCGTGGTGAGAAAGCGCGCCGGGATGATCTGGTCGGTGTCGACGTTCTCGGTCGGCAGCACGACGTACCGCGCGCTGAACTTCCACTGTGTATCGGCGTTCGTGCCGGTCATACGGCGACCTCGAGCAGAGTGCGGGGATCGGTGATCACGCCGGTGACGGCGGCGGCGGCGGCGGTGAGCGGGCTGGCGAGCAGCGTGCGACCGCCGCTCCCCTGCCGTCCCTCGAAATTCCTGTTGCTCGTCGACACGGCGAGCTGGCCCGGCCTCAACTGGTCGCCGTTCATCGCGATGCACATCGAGCAGCCGGCCTCGCGCCACTCGGCCCCTGCTTCCTTGAAGATCACGTCCAATCCCTCGGCCTCGGCCTGGCGCTTCACCTGCTGCGAGCCTGGCACCACGAGCACGCGCACGTTCGGCGCGACGTGCCGCCCGCGAAGCACCTTGGCCGCGTCGCGCAGATCGCTGATGCGCGCGTTCGTGCAGCTGCCGAAGAAGACGACGTCCACCGGCGTGCCGGCGAGCTTCTTCCCCGCCGTCAGCCCCATGTACTTCAGCGCCTTCGCCGCGCTGTCGCGCTCACTGCGGTCGCCCAGCGTCGCGGGATCGGGCACCGGCTGGTTGATCGACATCCCCATGCCGGGGTTCGTGCCGTAGGTGATCCACGGCTCGAGCGCGCTGCCGTCGATCACGATCGTCTCGTCGTACGTCGCGCCCTCGTCGGTGCGCAGCGTTCGCCAGTCGGCGACGGCCGCATCCCACTCCGCGCCCTTCGGCGCGTGCGGACGGCCCTTCAGGTACTCGAACGTCGCCTCGTCGGGCGCGATCATACCGGCGCGTGCGCCGGCCTCGATCGACATGTTGCAGACGGTCATCCGCTCTTCCATGGAAAGCGCGCGGATCACCGAGCCGGTGTACTCGATCACGTGGCCAGTCGCACCACCGACACCCAGTCGTGTACATACGGCAAGGATCACGTCCTTCGCCGACACGCCGGAGCGCAGCGTGCCATCCACGCGCACCTCGAGCGTCTTCGGCCGCGTCTGCAGCAGACACTGCGACGCGAGCACATGCGCCACCTGCGACGTGCCGATCCCGAACGCCAGCGCGCCGAACGCGCCGTGCGTGCTCGTATGGCTGTCGCCGCACACCACGGTCATGCCGGGCTGCGTGAGCCCGAGCTCGGGTCCAATGACGTGCACGATCCCCTGCCGCTTGTCGCCCAGCGCGAGCAGCGGGATGCCGAACTCCTCGCAGTTCTTCGCCAGCTGGTCGAGCTGCGCCTTGCGCGACGTCGCGCTCTGATCGAGCACCGGCATCGCCTTGAAGCCGCCCGGCGTCGTCGGCGTCGAGTGGTCCATCGTCGCGATGGTGCGGTGCGGAGCGCGCACCTTCAAGCCGCGGTTCCGCAGCTCGGTGAACGCCTGCGCCGACGTCACCTCGTGCACGAGGTGCAGGTCGATGTAGAGCACCGCGGGAGTGGATTCGGTCTGCGGGCGGACGAGGTGCCGCTCCCACAGCTTCTCGAACAGCGTCTTCGGCGCGCTCATGCCGACACCCGCTTCGTCGACTTGCCCGGGAAGGGGAGCGTGTCACTGGCCGCGGCTGCCTCGGCGTCGCGCGTGCCGAGCAGGCGGTTCACTGCGTCGAGGTACGCCTCGCCCGACGCCTCGACCACATCGACGTGCGTGCCGTGGCCGACGAACGTGCGGCCCGAATACAGATCTTTCACTCGTACCGTGACCTCCGCGAGCGCTCCGGTCCCCTCGGACACGGAGCGCGTGGTGAACCCCTGCAGCTCGCCGGTCTCTCCGACCACTGCGTTGATCGCCTGGCAGCACGCGTCCACCGGGCCGTCCCCCGTCCCCGAACCAACCTTCGTCGTGCCGTCCGCGGCGCGCAGCTTCACCGTCGCCGTCGGGATCAGATGCGTCCCCGACTGGACCTGCATCTGCACCATCGTCCAGAGCGCCGGCGCGTGGTCGTGCGCCGTCGTGGCGAGAGCAGCTATGTCTCGGTCATCGACCATCTTCTTCCGGTCGCACAGTTCCTTGAACCGCGCGAACACCTCGAGGAAGCGCTCGTCGTCGAGCTCGTGACCGAGGTCCTTGAGCCGCTCCCGCAGCGCGTGCCGCCCCGAGTGCTTGCCCAGCACGAGCATGCTGCCGTCGGCCCCCACGGACTCCGGCGTCATGATCTCGTACGTGGCGCGATGCTTCAGCACGCCGTCCTGATGGATCCCCGCTTCGTGCGAGAATGCGTTCGCGCCGACGATGGCCTTGTTCGGTGCGACGTACGTCCCGGTGCACTGCTGCAGCAGCCGCGACGCGCGCGTGAGCTGCGTCGTGTCGATGCGCGTGTGCGCGCCGCCGAACAGCTCTGGGCGCGTGTGCAGCGCCATCACCACTTCCTCGAGCGACGCGTTCCCCGCCCGCTCGCCGATGCCGTTGAGCGTCACCTCCATCTGCCGCGCGCCCGCGCGGATGCCCGCCAGCGTGTTCGACACCGCGAGGCCGAGATCGTCGTGGCAGTGCGTCGACACGATCACGCCGGGGTGCTTCGCCGCCAGTGCGACGACGCGGCGGATCGTCTCCTCGTACTCCCACGGGGTCGTGAAGCCGACCGTGTCCGGGATGTTGAGCGTCGTCGCGCCGCACTCCACCACTGCGGCCAGCACGTCGAGCAGGTACTCGGGATCGGTGCGCGCCGCGTCCTCCGGCGAGAACTCGACCTCGTGCACGAGGCCCTTGGCGAGCGTCACCGCCATGCGGCCGCGCTCGATCACCTCGTCGCGCGAGCAGCGCAGCTTGTGCTGGAGATGAATGTCCGACGTCGCCAGGAAGATGTGGATCCGATTCCGCGCGGCGGGCGCCACCGAAGCGGCGCAGGTGCGGACGTCGTGCTCGGTCGCGCGGGCCAGCCCGCAGATCGTCGGGCCGTTCGCGACCCCGACCTCCTCGGCCACGGCGCGCACCGAGTCGGCGTCACCGGGCGAGGCGGCGGGATAGCCCGCCTCGATCACGTCCACCCCGAGGCGCGCCAGCTGGTGCGCGACCTGGAGCTTTTCGGCGAGGGTCATCGTGCATCCGGGGGCCTGTTCGCCGTCCCGGAGCGTGGTGTCGAAGACGCGAACGCGACGTACGTCGTCGTCCTGCGCGCTGGTGGGCTGGCTCACGGTTCGCCGTCGGCTTGGGGATAGGCTCGTTCGTGGTCCGGCTCGGATGGCGCCGACGTCGGCACCGTCGGCGCCGAGAGCGGCAGCGAGCCGGGCGAGCTCGGCTGCCCCACGCCCGTGCGAACGACGCGGTGGGTGCCGTCGTTGGTCGTGGGCGAGTGCAGGTTCACTGCGTGGCGATCTGGAGAGAAGGCGAACATGGCTGCGGATGGTGTGGGGGCGAAGGCGAGGTCCCCCCGAGCAGTACGGGTACACGTCGAACGATCCATTTCCGAGCTAGGTGGCGGGCTCATGCGAAAACGGCCCCTCACCGTTGCCGGGAGGGGCCGTTCGCGACGCGTGCGCCGCGTTACTCGGTACGTCCTCCCAAGCACGAGATCCCACGACCGATAATAATAATTCGGCCGAGGGCGCTGCTAAGGAGGAGGACGCTCTGGTGTGACATGGTCCGTTCAGTATACAGGGGCCAGGACGGCCGTCAAGGGTCAGGACGCTCCGCCCCTTACCGGGCAACTCCGGACGCTACTTGCGGATCGTGACCTGGAACTGCGTGTTCACGAGGAACGATGTCGATACCAGGGCGTCGGTGAACTGCTGCCAGACGAGCGACTCGATGAAGGCGCTCTCGGTCAGATCGATCTGGTACGTGCCGTCCGGACGGCGAATCATCTTCCCTTTCATATCGGCCGTCCCCGCCTGGCCGGGGATGGCTCCGGCCGGGAGCACCAGTGTGCCCGTCGTGGTGCTGTCGGCGGCGATGTTGATCGTCAGGCTCCCGCCCTTCGACAGCACGTCGACGGGGGGCTGCCCGGTCTGCGTGACGACGAACGACGTCGCTGTGTAGCTGCCGGCGAGCACGTCGCCGGTGATGGAGACGCTGTTCTCGCAGGCCGAGGCGAGCGAAAGGAGCGGGATCAGCGCGAGCAGACTGAAGCGGCGAGGGATGCGTGGCATCCCCCAATATACGCTCAGCTAGCCGGTGCCTGCAGCAACCCCAGCTTGAGCGCCAGCTTCACGTAGTCCGCCCGGTGTGTCAGCCCGAGCTTGTCGTTGACCCGCTGCTTGTACGTGTCCACCGTCTTCGGACTGATCGCGAGCTGCTCCCCGATCTCCGGCGCGGTGTAACCCTCGGCGATCAGCCGCATCACGGCGCGCTCGCGGTCGGTCAACCGCTCGTAGCGCGCGCGGTCGGTCGCCTGCTCGTCGCGCCGGCGCGCGCCCTGGGCCAGCACCCGCGCCGCCGACGGCTGCACGTAGATCTCGCCGCGCGCCACGGCATGAATCGCCTCCACGAGATCGCGGTCCGCCGTGCTCTTGCCCAGGTAGCCCGATGCGCCCGCCTCCAGCACGGCCTCCAGGTACGCCTCCTCGGCGTGCATCGTCAGCACGAGCACGCGCGTTCCGTCGTCGCGATGCGTGAGCTCGCGCGTAGCCGACAGCCCGTCGCCGTCCGCCATCGACAGGTCCATGACGACCACGTCGGCGGGAGAGTGCTCCGCGAGCGCCACCGCCTCGTTTCCTCCCGATGCCTCGCCTACGACATCGATGTCGGGCGCCTCGGACAGCACCGCCTTCAACCCCGTCCGTACGATGGCGTGGTCGTCTACCAGCATGACGCGAATGCTCATGATCGCTCCTTGTCCGGCGTCTCGGTCAGCGGCACGGTCGCCACCACGCGCGTCCCCCGGCCGGGGGCGCTCACCAGCGCGAGCGTCCCGTTCACGAGGCTCACGCGCTCCCGCATGGAGAATAGCCCCATCCCCGGTCGTCGCTCTTCGGCGCGCTTCACTTCGAAGCCGCGGCCGTCGTCCACCACCTCGAGCGTCGCCGTCCCCGGGCCGCGCCGCAGCCACAGCTCGACGCGCCTCGCCTGCGAATGGCGCACGGCGTTGCGCAGCGACTCCTGCGCGATGCGGTAGAGCACCGACGCCGGAAGCTTGGGGATCGCCGGGCCGTCGTCGGTGAACACCTCTACGTCGAGCGATTCCTGCTCGCGCGTCTGGCGTGCGATCCATTCCAGCGCCGCGGCGAGCCCGAGGTCGTCGAGCACGCGCGGATGAATCGTGTGCGACAACGTGCGCACTTCCTCCAGCGCCTCGGCCGCCATGTCGCGCAGCATCGCGATGCGCTCGTCGAGCGCGGGCGACGTGCTCTCCTTCGCCGCAACGCCGAGCTGCAGCATCAGCGCGGCGAGCATCTGTGCCGTGGAGTCGTGCAGCTCCCGCGCGACGCGCGCGCGCTCCTCGTCCTGCGCGCTGATCACCTGACCGGCGAGCCGCCGCACGCGCTCGCGGTCTTCGGTGAGCCGGTCGAGCAGCGTGTTGAGCGTCGTGCCGACGCGCGCCATGTCACGGTCGGCGAGGATGCTCGGCGTCACGCGCGCCTCCAGATCGCCCCCCGACACCCGCGCCGCGGTGGCCTCGAGGTCGGACAGCGGGCGCAGCGCGACGTGCACCAGCACCAGATTGACGAGCAGGCTGAGCCCCAGCGCGAGCGCCAGAATCGAGACTGCCGTGCCCGGCAGGATGCTTCGCCGCTCGGCCACCACGGCGAGCAGAGCGGCGACGACGATCACCAGGTTCGCCCCGGCGAGCTTCCCGAGCAGCGGAACTCGCAGCGCGCGCTCCAGCAGCCCTGGCAGCGCCGGGCTCGGCTCCCGCGGCGGGGAGGCGACGGCACGCGGCGGCTCGATCATCGTTCGGGCGAGGACTGATACGTCTGCCATGGCCGAAAGGTGCGTCGGCACACCTGGGCGCTGCGAGAGGAATTCCCGGACCCTTTGTCAGGGATTCCCTTGATCTGCTCCCGCGCTACTCGAAGTCCAAAGCGAGGTCGAGCGCCGGCGCAGAATGCGTGAGTGCGCCGACGGAAATCCAGTCGACACCCGCCTGCGCGATGTCGCGCACGGTCTGGAGGTTCACTCCTCCCGACGCCTCGGTGATCGAGCGACCCGCGACGAG
>DATEOG010000188.1:0-5111 GCA_035274345.1 Gemmatimonadaceae bacterium | reverse complement strand
GCACGACGCGCCGCACGCTCACCGCCGCCGTGCGCGAGTCTCGCGCGCGCGGAAGAAACGGATCAACGGCTCGACGACGCTGCCGTCGGTGTGCACGGGGATCTCGTCGATCGCCAGCCGGCGCAGCAGCCTGCGCCGGCTCGTCAGCTCTTCCTCGACCGTCGCGGCGAACTGCGCGCGCACCTCGGGATCGCTGGTGTCGACGTCGAGCGTGGCGCCCGTCTCGGGATCGACGAACCGCGCGAGGCCGATGTCCGGAAGCGTCCGTTCGCTCGGATCATCCACCGTAACGGCGACGACGTCGTGCCGCTGCGCCAGCAGCTTGAGCGGATGCTCCAGCTCCTCCGCCTGGAAATCGGAAACGACGAAGATGATCGACTTGTGCGCGAGCATCTTGCCCGTGAACTCGAGCGCCGCCGGCAGATCGGTGCGTGAGCCGGTGGGCTCGAAGACGAGCAGGTCGCGCATGAGGCGCAGGGCGTGGCGACGTCCCTTGCGGGGCGGCACGACGTGCTCGATGCGGTCGGTGAACAGGACGGCGCCGACGCGGTCGTTGTTCCGGATCGCCGACATCGCGAGCACCGCGGCCAGCTCGCTCGCGAGCTCGCTCTTGAACCGACCGCGAGTGCCGAACCGCTCCGAGCCCGAGAGATCGACGGCCAGCATGACCGTGAGCTCGCGCTCCTCGATGTATCGCTTCACGAAGGGGCGACGCATGCGCGCCGTGACGTTCCAGTCGATGGAGCGGACCTCGTCGCCGGCCTGGTACTCGCGCACCTCGGCGAACTCCATCCCCTGCCCCTTGAACACGGAACGGTACTCGCCGGTGAAGAGCGAGTTCACGAGCCCGCGCGTCTGCAACTCCAGCAGCTTCACCTGCCGGAGCACCTCGGGCGAGACGCCGGGCGATTTGTTCACGGGCTCTCGACCGTGGCGAGGACGCGCCGCACGATCTCGTCGCTCGTGACCTCCTCGGCCTCGGCCTCGTAGGTCGTCAGCACGCGATGCCGCAGCACGTCGGGAGCGATCGCCTTGATGTCGTCGGGCGTCACGAAGGCGCGGCCGCGAAGGAAGGCGTGCGCGCGCGACGCCTGCGCCAGCGCGATCGTCGCACGAGGGCTCGCGCCGAACTCGATCAGGGGCACGAGATCCTTGAGCCCCGCAGCGGCGGGCTCTCGTGTCGCGTGGACGATGTCGACGATGTAGTCGACGATGCGGTCGTCCATGTAGAGATCCGCGATGCGCCCGCGCGCCTCGAGGATGGCCTCCGGCGTGGCGACGTGGCCGACGTCGATCGCGTGCCCGCCCGCCATGCGCCGCATGATCTCACGCTCCTCGTCGCGCGTCGGATAGCCCACACGCAGCTTGAGCATGAACCGATCGACCTGCGCTTCGGGAAGCGCGTAGGTGCCTTCCTGCTCGATCGGGTTCTGCGTCGCCAGCACGAGAAAGGGCTCCTCGAGCCGGTAGGTCGTGCCGCCGATCGTCACCTGCTTCTCCTGCATCGCCTCGAGCAGCGCGGCCTGTACCTTGGCGGGTGCGCGGTTGATCTCGTCGGCGAGAATGATGTTGGCGAAGATCGGTCCCTTCTTCACCATGAACTGCCCGGTCGACTGATCGTAGATCTGCGTGCCGACCACGTCGGCGGGGAGCAGGTCCGGCGTGAACTGAATGCGCGAGAAGCTGGTCGAGATGGTCTCGGCGAGGGTGCGGACCGTGAGCGTCTTCGCCAACCCGGGAACGCCCTCGAGCAGGACGTGGCCACCGGTGAGGAGGCTGATGAGCAGACGATCGATCATGTATTCCTGTCCGACGACGCGCCGAGCGACCTGGCTGCTGACGTCCTGGATCAGGCGAGCATCTGCACTCGACGAGGCTTGGGTGGTGGCCATGGGGGAGAGAATCGGTTGAGCGGAGAGTCGATGACAGGGAACTACACCAGCAAACGATCCATGCTCCCGTTCGGCTACACTTTTTCGAGCGCCTTGATCTCGGCACGGGTGAGCGAACGAACCTTGCCGACCCCGAGGTCGCCAAGCTCGACGGGACCGAACTTCACACGCACGAGTCGGTCCACCTGCAGGCCGAGCGCCTCGCAGAGTCGGCGGATCTCGCGGTTCTTTCCTTCGGCGATCGTGATGGTCAGCTCCCAGCGTCCGCGGCCGACCTTTTCCCCGCGCATGCGCTTCGGCGTCACGACACCCTCCTCGAGCTCCACCCCATATCGCGCCTGCTCGATCGCGGCCTCGCCGTCCCCCATCACCGAGGCCACGTACGTGCGCTCGAGCTTCCGACTCGGATGCGTGAGCCGATGTGCCGCGGCGCCGTCCGTCGTGAGGAGGAGCGCCCCCTCGGTGAGGTAGTCGAGCCGTCCGACGTAGGTGAGCCCCGGCCGCTTGGGGACGAGATCGAATACCGTCTTTCGTCCCTCTGGGTCGCCGCGCGAGGTGATGACGCCCGCCGGCTTGTGCAGCAGAAACCACTCGAGTGGCGCCGGTCCCTCGATGCGGGTGCCGTCGACCATGATCACGTCGCGGTCGGGATCGACGCTCTGCCCGACCTTTGCCGGTGCGCCGTTGACCGTGACGCGCCCGTTGGCGACCAGCTCTTCGGCCTTGCGCCGCGACAGCACTCCCGCGCGCGCGAGCGCGCGCTGGATGCGCATCGGCTCGGACATCAGACCACCCTTGGCTCGGCGCGCAGCGCCACTGCCAGCTCGTCCGCGCGCGGCAGCTCGTCGAGATGGCGCAGCGCGAAGTACTCGAGAAAGATCGGCGTCGTTCCGTAGAGCAGTGGGCGACCCATCCCCTCGCCGCGGCCCACGACGTCGATGAGGCCACGTTCGTGCAGCGACTTGAGCACGCTGCCCACCGAGACGCCGCGGATCTCTTCGATCTCGGCGCGCCCGAGCGGCTGGCGGTAGGCGATGAGCGCGAGCGTCTCGAGCGCCGCCGCGCTCAGTCGCGCGGGCCGAGCCGCGAGCTGCGCGCGCTCGATCGCCTCGGTGTATTCGGAGCGGGTCAGGATCTGCCAGCCGCCGCCGAGCTCCACGAGCTCGACACCGTGGCCGTCGACGTCGTAGTGCTCGCGCACCTCGTCGAGTGCGGCGGCGAGCGCCGCCTTGCTCGCCTCGGGATCGAGCGCGGCCAGCTCTTCGGTCGGAATGGGTCGGGCGCTCGCGAAGAGCGCGGCCTCAAGCAGCTTCGCTAGCGGCGTCACGCGTGATCTCCACGTTGGCGAAAGGGCGCGGCTGCGCGACTCGACACTCGCCCAGCTTCGCCATCTCGAGCAATCCGAGTAGCGTCGACAGCACTTGCCACGGCTCGGCACCGTACGGGACGAGGTCCGTCCAGCGCGCCCGCGCGCGGATGGAGAGCAGATCGCGAATGACCGTGATCGCGCCCGGGACGTCGATGCCGCGCGGGATCACGTCGTGAATTCCCGGATCGCGCGCGACGCGCAGGATGCGATCCACCGCGGCGAGCAGCTCGCTCAACGACAGCGCGAGGGGCGCCTCGGGGGGCGCGGGCGCCTGCGGGATGTAGGCGCGTGCGAATCGGTTGCGCCGGTCCTCCCCCGCACGCTCGAGGACGTCCACCACCTCGCGCA
The DNA here is from genome assembly GCA_035274345.1 of Gemmatimonadaceae bacterium. Lineage (GTDB taxonomy): Bacteria > Gemmatimonadota > Gemmatimonadetes > Gemmatimonadales > Gemmatimonadaceae > AG11. The sequence goes on along the minus strand of DATEOG010000188.1, from coordinate 1,502 downwards.
TCTGCTGGTACTCGAGCAGGCGGCGCACCAGCTCGGCGCGCGGGTCGTCCCACGCTTCCTCGCCATCGGTCCGCGGCAACAGCATCTGTGCCTTGATGCGAAGCAGACGCGCGGCCATCTCGAGGTAGTCGGCCGCCTCGTTGAGCTCCAGCGTGCGGATGCGACGCACGAACTGCTCGGCGATCCGCGCGATCGGGATGTCGTAGATGTCGACCTGCTCCTCGCGAATGAGGGTGAGCAGCAGGTCGAGCGGCCCGGAGAACTCGTTCAGCTCGATGACGAACGACGACGGCGCCCCGTTCGACTCGAGCGCATAGCTGGCATGAGCGGCGGTCTCGGTCATCGGACCCACTGGGCGGTGGTGGGAAGCAACGACGTCTGCGCGAGCGCGAGGGCGCCGTCGGCGACGGCGAAGAACGGCGCCATCCAGAGGTACAAATAGCGCTCGCCCCAGGCGAGCAGCGCAATCAGCGCAATGAAGCCGAAGCGGCCGAAGCGGACATACTGCACGGCGAGTGGTCGCGGCAGCAGGTACTTGAACACGTGCGAACCGTCGAGCGGCGGGATCGGTATCAGGTTGAACGCGATGAGCAGCGCGTTGATCTGAACGCCGATGACGCACATCGCCTGCACGACACCGAGCGTGCCGACCAGCGCCGGCGCTGCGCGACCGAGTGCGCCGATCAATGCGAACAGCAGGACACAGCCGAGGAGGATCAGCGCGTTCGTTGCCACGCCCGCGAGCGAGACGATGATGTCGCCCATCCGCGGATGGCGATAATTGCGCGGATCGACCGGCACGGGCCTGGCGCCGCCGAAGATCATCGGCCGACCTCCCGCCGCCACCGAGCCCGCGATCGTCATGATCGGGAGCAGGATGGTGAAGAAGGGATCGATGTGCGGCCTCGGATTCCAGGTGAGGCGGCCTGCATCGAGCGCCGTACGGTCGCCCTGTCGAAGTGCGGCCCAGCCATGCGCGATCTCGTGCGCGATGACGGAGAAGAGCAGAATCGGCGCGATCAGCAGGAACTGCTGGAGTATCTGCAACGGCGGCGGGCGAGGGCGGCGGCTCCCTGCGTGTCAGGGGGTGCGCGACGGGCGTAAGGTAGTGGCGGCCCCGAGGAGAGTAAAGCGGTGTCCCAGCTTGACTTCGCTCGTGTTCGCCGGTAGACTGGGGGTTCGCGACGATCGCGAGTCCTACCGAATTTTCTGGAGAGTTTTTTCGTGCCGAATATCGCATCCGCGAAGAAGAACATGCGGAAGTCCCGCGCTGCTACCGTGCGCAACCGCGCGCAGCGTTCCGCGCTTCGCACGGCGCTCAAGAAGGCGAAGGCGCCCACGGCCACCGCGGCCGAGCGGGCCGCGGCCGTCACGCTGCTCGACCGCGCGGCCCGCAAGGGTCTGGTGCACAAGAACCTCGCGGCGCGTCAGAAGAGCCACCTCAGCAAGGCCGTCGCCTAGGCCTGAGCTGAGTATCGGACAAGAAAGCGCCGGTCGGCATA